>JAYUUU010000556.1:0-4933 GCA_043754395.1 Vicinamibacteria bacterium | reverse complement strand
CAACCTTCGACCTCCTCGGCCTGCCGCCGACACCCGATGAGCTGGCCGCGTTCGAAGCCGATGCGTCGCCCCGGGCGTTCACGACCGTGGTCGATCGCTTGCTCGCGTCGCCGCACTTCGGCGAGCGCTGGGCCCGCCACTGGCTCGATCTCATGCGATTTTCGGAGACGCTGGGGCATGAGTTCGACTACCCGCTCGTAAACGCCTGGCGTTATCGCGACTACGTCATTCGTGCGCTCAACGCCGACGTGCCGTACGACCAGTTCGTTCGCGAGCACCTCGCCGGCGACCTGCTCACGCCGCCGCGCCTTCATCCGACCGAAGGCTTCAACGAATCGGTGCTCGCCACGGCGTTCTGGTATCTGGGCGAGGCCACCCACGCGCCGGTCGATTCGCAGGCCGATCAGGCGGGCCGCGTCGACAACCAGATCGACGTGCTCTCGAAGGCGTTCCTCGGCCTGACCGTGGCGTGCGCCCGCTGCCACGATCATAAGTACGACCCCATCCCGACGAAGGACTACTACTCGATGGCCGGGGTCTTCCTGAACACCGAGTATCACGAGTATCCGTTGGCCCCGAAGTCGGTGGTCGAAAAACACAAAGCAGACGAGAAGACGATCGAGAAGAAGGAGGCGCTCCTGGGCGAGTACCTGCGCAACGAGTCGCGTCAGCTCGGCGAAACCCTCGTCTTCCAGGCGTCTAGGTACATGCTGGCGGCGTACCGGGTCCTGGGCGACAAGAAGGAAGACAAAACCCGGGTGGTCGATGCCGAGAAGCTCGACTACGAGCTCTTTGACCGCTGGCTGCGATTCCTGGCCAAGCCGCCCGTCTATTACCCCCATCTCAAGGCGTGGCAGGACATGGTCGCGAAGGGCGGCTCCAAAGTAGCCGCGAAGAAGCTCGCGGACGAATTCCAGAAGCAGCTCGTGGACGTGGTCCTGGCCAAAAAAGATGTGAAGGCGCAGAACGAAATCATCTATGCGAAAGCCCTGCCCGGCACGAAGCCCAAGGAGCCCGCGAATCTTCCCAACGAGTTCGTGACGAACGACGACTTCTGCCCGGGGTGCGGTCTCGAACTCAAAGGCCTTCCGACCGATCAGACGAATCTCTACAACGATGTGTTCGAAGAGGATCTCGATTCCGCCGCGGCGCCCGGACAACGCTCAAAGCCCCCGCTGCTCTCGTTCAGCGGATGGGGACTCGAACGCCAGCTCGGACCGGACCGGCGCGCCCTCATTGAAGCCCTTCGTGCGGACATCGCGGCCATGCGCAAAGCGATGCCCGAGAAGTTCGCCTACGTGCACGGTGTTCGCGACCTGCCCGGTCGTCCGCCGGAGAATCTCAAGGTGAATGTCCGGGGGAGTGTCTATCGCCTGGGCGAGGACGCGCCGCGGGGCTTCCTCTCGGTGCTCAGCGCCAAGCCGGATGACCCAATGAAATTCACGAACGGCAGCGGAAGGCTCGAACTGGCCCGCACCATCCTCGCTCAACCCCTCGCCATCCGGGTGATCGTGAACCGAATCTGGAAGGGGCACTTCGGCACCGGCCTCGTGGACACCCCGAGCAACTTCGGAATCAACGGGGAACGGCCCTCGCATCCCGAGTTGCTCGACTACCTGGCGCAGTTCTTCATCGATCACAAGATGTCGATCAAGGCCCTGCACCGCGAGATCCTCCGAAGCGCTGCTTATCAACTGAGCGGCGCGCACCTCAAGGCCAACGCGGAGAAGGACGCCGCCAATCGGCTCTATTGGCGAGCCAATCGTCCGCGCATGAGCGCCGAGCAGATCCGTGACTCCGTTTTGTTCGTCTCGGGCGCGCTCAAGACCACGATGGGTGGGCCCTCCGCGGCACTCACGCCGACCTCGACGCGACGGACGATTTACGGGCGTGTGAGCCGGTACAAGCTCGACGAGTACCTGCAGCTTTTCGATTTCCCGAGCGCCTCCCAGACCGCGGAGAAGCGCTTCTCAACGAATGTCCCATTGCAGCGCCTCTTCCTGATGAACAGCGACTTCATGCAGCAGCATGCGGAGAAGCTCGCGGAGCGCGTCGGGGGAGAAGCCACCGAGGCCGCGCGTATCCAGAAGGCATACCGGCTGATCTTCGGCAGGACCGCCACGCCCGCCGAAGTTCAGGCGGGCCGTGAGTTCCTGCTGACCGAGCCGATGCGACAGTACGAGGAGCGCAAAGCGGAGGCGGAGAAGGCGAAGGCCGCGACGCCAGGATCGACTTCGACACTTCAGGCGGCGCCCATGACGGATGAGGGCGGTCCGTCCGAAGTGCCGGAGATGGGAATGATGGCGGGCGTCATGCCCAAAAAGCCCGGCGACGAAGGTGGCAAGGCCCAGCCCAGGCTCCCTGTCACTGTGTTCGGGCGCTATCTCAAAGTGCTGCTGAGCTCGAATGAGTTCCTGTTCGTGAACTGAGGAAGACCATGAACCCATTCGACGTGAGGCCGAAGACGAGACGCGAGGCGCTGTGCCGGATGGGCGGTGGCTTCGGGATGATGGCCTTCGCGGGACTTGTAAACGAGTCGATCGCACGGGCGGGTGGGGTTTTGAATCAGGCCGGGGAACTGGCCGGCCGGGTGCTCGATCACCCCGCGAAGGCCAAGCGCGTCATCTTCCTTTTCATGAACGGCGGCCTCTCGCAGGTGGATTCGTTCGATCCCAAGCCGATGCTCGACAAGTACCACGGTCAGCCCCTGCCGGGCGGCGCCATCGCGACCGAGCGGAAGACGGGTGCCTTGATGCGTTCGCCTTTTACCTTCAAGAAGCATGGGCAGAGCGGCATCTCGATGAGCGAGCTGTTCCCGCATCTTGGCGAGTGCGCGGACGACATGTGCGTGGTCCGGTCTGTCCACACCGACATTCCAAACCACGAGCCGTCGATGCTGATGATGAACACCGGCCACACCCAGGTCGGCCGACCCTCGCTCGGGTCGTGGCTCACCTACGGCCTTGGCACGGGAAACAACAATCTTCCGGGTTTCGTGGTGTTGTGTCCCGACGTGCCAACCACGGTGGGCCCACCGTTGTGGAACAGCGCCTTCCTGCCCGCGATGCACCAGGGCACGTTCATCGCCGACAAAGTGGAGAGCCCGGATCAGATCATCGGGAAAGACTTCGACCCCAAAAAGCTCGTCTCCTTCATCAACAACAAGGAGTTCACGCTCACCGAGCAGCGTCGAGAGCTGGACCTTCTCGCGAAGCTCGATCGGCTCCGCCGCGCAGGCCAGGAGAAGGATCCGCAGCTCGACGCCGCTATCAACTCCATGGAAGTCGCGTATCGGATGCAGACCGAGGCGCCGGATGTCTTCGATATACGGAAGGAAAGCGAGGCGACGCTCAAGCTGTATGGCACGGGAAGCACCGCGCGGGGCTGCCTCATGGCGGTTCGGCTGGTCGAACGCGGCGTGCGGATGGTGCAGGTTTATTACGCGGCGGGCGACCCCTGGGACGCCCACGCCGACATCCAGCAGCATCGCGTGAACGCGAAGAACTCGGATCAGCCCTTCGCGGCCGTCATCAAGGACCTCAAGCAGCGCGGCCTTTTCAAGGACACGCTCGTGGTCTGCGGTTCAGAGTTCGGGCGGACGCCCGTGGTCGAGGTCGGCGGCGGTGCAGGTACGGTGCAGGCGGGCCGCGATCACAATCCCTTCGCTTTCAGCATGTGGCTCGCGGGGGGCGGGGTGAAGGGCGGGATGACCTACGGGGCGACCGATGATTTCGGGTTCAAGGTCGCGGACAAGCCCGTGCATGTCCACGATCTCCACGCGACCATTCTGCACCTGCTCGGGATCGATCACACGAAGCTGACCTACCGCTATAGCGGCCGCGATTTCCGGCTGACCGATGTGTCGGGCGAAGTCATCCACGACATCCTCGCGTAAGAGTCGCAGTCGTCGGGATCCAGCCGGGCTACTGAGGATGTTCCCGACTGTCCAATCGATGGGACGAGTTCAGCGGACCGGCTGACAGGCCTCGTTCCCGGCCGCATCGGTCGCGCACACCTTCAGCGGCGGGCCTCCCGAGACGGCGGCCGGAAGATCAGCTCGCCACAGGTACTCACCATACCAGCGCATGGGCAGGCTCTGAGGTCCGCCACCTGAAGTCCACTGGACGGTCACGCTCTTCCATTCGGTGGCGAGGCTCGGGCTCTTGAAGTCGTGGATGCGCGCTCTGACGATCGATCCCCCCGCCCCTTCCGCAGGCTTCGAGGAAACCATGGTGATCGAGGGCGGTGTCTTGTCCGCGGAAAGACCGCGCCCGAAGTGGACCTTTTCCTGAACCGCGGTGGGGTGCTCGCCCTGCGCTTGTATGACATCCATACGGGCATCGCCGTCGAGGTCGGCGAGTGCTATGCCGAGCGTGCCGGGGGTCTCGGCTCCGTCGAAGACATCCACCCTGACGCTGAGGCCGCCCTTGCCGTCGTTGATGAGCAGGCGGTCGGGGCCGCTCAGCGAACCGACCACGAAATCCGCGTCGCCGTCCGAGTCGTAGTCGAGGAAAGCGACCATGTTGTCGTCTTCTCCGACGTTTGAAGCGTCGCCCCACCATTGGGCCGTGGCGTCGCGATAGCGGCCTTTCCCATCGTTGCGCAGGACATGTTCGCGTCGGTCGGAGCTGTTTTCGCGCACGATCTCGCCGTCGTTCAACGTCACGAGGTCGAGGAAGCCGTCGCCGTCGAGGTCCATCGCCTCGTACTCATAGTTGTTCGTGTACTGGGGCAGTCCCCGGAAGTCCTCGGTGAACTTTCCGGCGCCGTCGTTCCTTAAAAGGCTCCCTCCGCCACAGCGTTTGCACGAGACCACGATGTCGAGATCCGCGTCGTTGTCGGTGTCGACGAACTCGAGGTCCCACGAAAAGCGGATGAGCGTTTCTGGCATGCGTTCGTCGGTGCCATCCGTGAAGCGCCCGGCGCCGTCGTT
>JAYUUU010000555.1:0-2490 GCA_043754395.1 Vicinamibacteria bacterium | reverse complement strand
AAGAAGTGCGCGGCGGTTGAAGCGGTTGGGGCCATCCGCTGCATCGACTCAACCACGCACGACTTCGCAAACGAGATGAAGGACCTGTCCGAAGGCCGTGGCGTCGATGTGATCCTGGACATGCTGGGCGGTGACTACACCAACCGCAACATCCAGGCTCTGGCTTTCGAGGGGCGGCTGGTGCAGATCGCGACTCTTCTGGGGGCCAAGGCCGAAGTGAACATGGCGACGATCATGCAGAAACGGGTGATCGTGACGGGTTCGACACTGCGCGCGCGGCCCGACTTCGAGAAGGCGCGCATCGCGCGGGCGATTTTCGAGCGCGTGGTTCCGCAGATGGAGTCGGGAGCGGTGCGGCCGGTGGTGCACATGACGTTCCCCATTGAAGCGGCCGCGAAGGCCCACGCGCACCTCGAAGAGGGCAACGCGATTGGCAAGATCGTCCTGACGATCGATTAGTTGGGGGGCCGCAAAGTGCTCAGCCCCCCATGGCCCAAGGCCAGGCTTCGCCCTCTGGCGAGGGCTGCGCGCAACCCCCGCGTGGCTCGAGGCCAGGCTGCGCACCTCCGGCCGAATTGACAGACGAGCGACCGAAGAGAGCGACTCTGCTCGCGCGAAGCCTGGCCTTGGGCCATGGGAGGCTCCGCGTTAGCGGAGCTCTCCAGGAATTCGGCCTGCGCTAGCGTTCAGGGTCGTCTTCGGGTTCGAGGCCGGGAATCGCGAGCTGCCGCGGAACCTGAGACACCGTTTCGATCTCGGGAATGTCCTCGCCGACCGCGGCGCCGAGGTCCTTGAACCTCCGGGCCTGGACGAGAACCCGGCTTTCCATCGACCCGACCGCCTTGTTGTAGGAGAGCGTCGCCTTGCCGATGGCGTCTCCCACCGCGGCGAGGTGATTCGCCATCACGCTGATCCGGTTGTAGAGCTCCTTGCCGAGTTCGCTGATCTGCTCGGCACTCTCCGCGATGCGCTCCTGCCGCCATCCGTACGCGGCGCCCTTCAGCAGGGACAAGAGAGTCATGGGACCGGCGGGAATCACATTCCCCTCGACCGCGTCGTCTAAAAGAGACGGGTCGGCCTGCACCGCGTCGGCGAAAGCGCTTTCGATGGGCACATACATCACGACGAAGTCGGGGCTGCTCGAGAGCTGGTCGGAATAGGACTTGTCGGCAAGCTCGCCCACGTGTTTGCGCAGGTGTCGAGCGTGCAGCTGAATCAGCTCGCGACGCGAGTTCTCATCGCGCGCGTCCTTCGCGTCGAGATAGGCGGTGAGAGGCACCTTGGCATCGACGACCACCGTCTTCCCGCCGGGCAGATGAACGATGAGGTCGGGCCGGAGCCGCCCGTCTTCACCCTGAATCGTCGATTGCTCGACGAAGTCGCAATGCTGGACCATGCCCGCCATTTCGACTACGCGGCGAAGCTGGAACTCGCCCCAGCGACCGCGCACGCTCGGCGCGCGCAGGGCGGTGACGAGTTTCTCGGTTTCGCCGCGAAGGAGCGTCTGGCTTTCCCTGAATGACGCGAACTGCTCGGAAAGTCCGGAATAGGCCTCGGTGCGCTTCTGCTCGATGTCGTGAACGTGAGTTTCAAAACGCGAGAGCGAGTCTTTGATCGGAGAGACGAGCTGGGCGAACGTCGTCTCCTTGGCCGCGAAGTCTTTGAGCGCGCTTTCGCGAAACTGACCGAAGGTGGCGTGGGCCTGGTCGAGAAAGGCGGCCCGGCTTTTGTCGAGCGCGTCCATCGACAACGCCTGAAACGCGTCCTTCATAGAAGTCTCGGCGCGCGCCAGCATCTCGAGCTTTTCCGCCGCCGCCTTCTCGGTTTCGTCGAGGCGGGCAAGGATCTCGGCGAGACGCACCTGCGATTCGGAGAGCTTTCGGTCCCTCTCCTCGACGAGTGCCCGAGCCGCCACAAGGTCGCGTTCGAGCATCGGAACGCGCTGAGCGATGGTTTCGAAGCGGGCCCGTTCGGCGGTGAGCCGGGCCGTCTCGGTGGTGGTCACCGCCCGCTCGGCCGACTGCCCCAGCCAGCGCCCGAGCGCAAAGCCCACGACGGCCACAAAAAGGAGGGCGCCCAGGGCGATGAGAAGCAGAGAGGGAGAAAGAGCCATGCGAGAACAACAGTCTAGGGCGGCATGGTCCCACGCGTCTTCACGATCTCAGCGTCTCGGGGATGTCTCGTTCGCCGTGCAGAACGCGCCAGACGTCGATGTGATCGACGCGTTCCACATAGAAGACGAGGTGGGCATAACGGTGAAGGGGCCAGAAGCGTAGACCTTGCAGGTTGAGCCCATGCGCATAGCGGGCAGATCCGCCCGAAGGCGCTCTTGCGATGTGTCGATACGCCTTTTCCAACTCGTTGATGAAGCCGAGGGCCGCCGCGGTGGATCCTTCGCTGAGGTAGTAGTCGATCGCCAAGTCGACGTCGCGATTGGCCGTCGCGCGCGGAACAACCGGTTTGGCTCTCAACCCCGGGTGCGCTTCTTCT
>JAYUUU010000554.1:0-2159 GCA_043754395.1 Vicinamibacteria bacterium | reverse complement strand
TCGAGGGCGGCCCTTGCCTTGAGACGCCGGTGCAGGCCCTGCGGAACGCTTCGGATCTGGACCATTGTTTCTGTCATGTGCGAATCATACTTTCATCGTATCTTCATGTGGAGCATGGTGGGCGGCACAGCCGGAGGTCAATCTGGGAGTGGAGCGCGCAAAGGTCCTCGCGTTGGCTCTACGCTGCCATCCGGCGGTCTTGGTCTTTCCTGGCTGGCAAGTCTCGCAAAATCCAGCCGCATAGATCGGGTCGTGGTCGGGCCAGCGTGGTCTTGTTCCCCTCGTCGAGCTGGCGCCCGTCCCTCATTAGAATCGCCGGCACTGACCGCGAAGGGCGGCCCCTTCGCTCCCATCTTTCCGCGCTTTGCGAAAAGGAAGCCTCCCGAGGAACGCCCGATGATCAAACGATTGCTAACGCTTGCCCTGTTCGCGGCGGCCGCCACTCCGACCCTGGCGCAGAGCGAAGCCAGCTGGTTTCGCTATCCCGCTATTTCGCCTGACGGCAAGACCATCGTCTTCACCCATAAGGGCGACCTCTACCGGGTGGGTGTCGAAGGCGGCTCCGCCGTTCCCCTCACCGTCCATCGCGCCCACGACTTCATGCCCGTCTGGAGCCATGACGGGAAGCAGATCGCGTTCGCGAGCGATCGCTATGGCAACTTCGACATCTTCATCATGCCGTCTTCAGGGGGAGAGCCGCAGCGGCTCACCTTCCATTCCGCGGCCGAATATCCCTACACGTTCACGACCGATGACAAGTCGGTCGTCTTCGGATCCGCGCGCGGAGACGCGGCGGCGAGCCGCGTGTATCCGACCGGATCCCAGCCTGAGCTCTATCAGGTGCCGGTCACTGGTGGCCGCCCAGTGCAAATCCTCGGCACCCCCGCGGAGGACGTGAAGTACAGCCGCAACGGACAGTTTGTGATCTATCACGACCGCAAAGGCGGCGAGAACGCCTGGCGGAAGCACCAGACGTCCGCGATCGCCCGCGACATCTGGGTCTATGACACCAAGGCCCAGACCCACCGCAAGATCACCAGTTTCGCGGGCGAGGACCGCAGCCCTGTTTTCACCGACGGCGATCGAGCCATCCACTACCTAAGCGAGGAGAGTGGCACCTTCAACGTCCACAAGATGAGTCTCGAAGGCGGTCGGTCGCAGCAGGTGACGTCGTTCAAAGGTCATCCCGTGCGATTCCTCAGCCAGTCGGACGACGGCACCTTGTGCTTCGGCCACGACGGCGCCATCTACATCTCGAAAGGCGGAGCTTCGCCGCGCAAGGTGGCGATCCGCGTCGCCGCCGACTCGGCCGCGAACAACGAGCGCGTCATCCCGGTGACGGGCGAAGCGCGGGAATTCGCTGTGTCTCCAGGCGGCAAGGAGGTGGCGTTCGTCGCGCGCGGCGAGGTCTTCGTGACCAGCATCGAAGGGGGCGTGACCAAGCGGATCACCGCGACTCCCGAGGACGAGCGCGGGGTTTCGTTCTCTCCCAATGGCAAGGCCCTGCTTTATGCCTCCGAGAGGGGAGGCCGCTGGGCGCTCTACGAGGCGCGACGCGTTCGCGATGGCGAGCCCTACTTCTACGCTTCAACCCTGATCCGGGAGACGCCGCTTGTCGCCAACGAGCATCAGAACGCGCAGGCCGCGTGGTCCCCGGACGGCAAGGAACTCGCCTACATCGAAGATCGAAACACTCTCAAGATCCTGAACGTCGAGTCGAAGGTTGCCCGCGTGCTTCTCACCGAGAAGGAATTGTTCGGCGGCCCGTTCCATCGCTACGCGTGGAGTCCCGACAGCAAGTGGATCCTGTTCGATTACTCGATTCCAGGACTGGCACCCGGTGAGGTGGGCCTCGTGCGCGCGGACGGCAAGGCACCGGTCACCAACCTCACCCTCAGCGGTTTCAATGACGACGGGGCCAAATGGATCCTGGGTGGGAAGGCGATGCTGTGGTTCAGCAATCGTGACGGCCTGAAATCGGTGGCCCAGACCGGCGCCACCCAGCGCGACGCCTACGCGATGTTCTTCACCCGCGAGGCCTGGGACCGGTTCCGTCTCACCAAGGAAGAGCTGGCTCTCGTGAAGGAAGCGGAAGAGCAGAAAGAAAAGGAGAAGCCCAAGCCCGCAGAGGCGGACCAGGACAAGAACAAGGACAAGAA
>JAYUUU010000553.1:0-3932 GCA_043754395.1 Vicinamibacteria bacterium | reverse complement strand
CCGCGGCTCGCCCAGGACGGTGAATTGCTCGGGCGTCTCACCCAGATCTTCGTGGAGACGGTGCAGACGTTTTATGCCCGTCGTGCGGGGCAGGAGGGCGTGGTGGAGAGTGCGGGGGCCAGACCGAAGACGACGCAGGCAAGCACCGAGAGCAGAAGCGTCCAGACAAAGACTCGTGAGTCAAGTTCGAAGCCGAGCCTCGCCATCTCCCAAAGATCGGGAAGGCTGCCGAAAAGATGCGCAGGAATGGCGGAGGCCACCGCGATCCCGACGAGGCCCGCGCCGAGTGCGAGGATCAGGGACTCGATAAGCAACTGCCGGATCAGTTGCACTCGCGTTGCCCCCGGGGACAAACGGACCGCGAACTCTCCGCGGCGTGCGTGGCCGCGAGCGAGCATCAGGTTGGAGACATTCGCGCACGCGATCATGCAGAGAAAAGTAATGGCCAACAGCATTGTGTAGAGAGACGCTTGAGCCTGAGCGCTCCGTGCCGACTGTTGATTGCTCTCGGCGCTCTGCAACGGGACGGTGGTATTCGGCTTCAGGCCGCGCTCCAACCGAAAACGTCGGCTCAGGGCCGCGAGTTCGGCCTGTCCCTGGTCGGGAGTGATTCCTGGCCGCAAGCGCCCGACCACCTGGACTTCGCGAGGATCCGTGTCGATCACCGCCGTCTTCGCCCGCCCGAACGTGTCACGAGCCGAGAAGGCGAACCAAAGGTGGCGCCGAAACCGGCCCGAGCCTTCGAATCCGGGCGCGGCGACACCCGCGACCGTGAACCGGGAAGCGCCGAGGGCGATGCGGCTGCCGATGATCTTCGGGTCGCGCTGAAATCGTTCCTCCCACATCCGATGGCTGATCACCGCTTCGGGCTCGGTTCCGGCAAGTCGGATGTCATCGTCGGCGAAACGGCGACCCAGCACGATGGAGATTCTCAGGACGTCGAAATAGTTCGGCGCGACGAAGTCGTAGAAAACGCGACGGCCTTCAATACGATGTCTTGTGAAGTTGACCTGATTGGCCGACAACCCGCTGAATGACGTCGCGTTGTGTTGCCAGAAGTGGGCCTCTTCGACCGAATACAACATCGTCGTGGAGACGATGCGGTCGGCCTCGGGCACCGGCCACTGCCTTGACCAGGAGCTGTCAGTGATGGAGAACAAGGCGGTGCTGATACCCATCGCACTGCCGAGTGTCGCGATCACGATGAGGGCAAACCCCGGCTGCCGGCGTATCTGCCGCAGGCTGAAGAGAAAGTCGTCGCGCAGGCCGGTCATCATTTCAGACTAAGGGGGGCCGGGTTGGTTCCCGCCCCCCAGTTACTCAACGAATATCCGGCCAGCAGGATGCGGTCATCCCGTTCAGCCACTCGGCGAGTTCCTCGTCAAGGCCGAGACGACCGCCCAGGCCTCCCGCGGCCGCGGCTTCAACCGGCGCAAAACGCGGGTCGAGAATCCGCTGAACCTGACGCTGCGAATCCGCGATGTGCATTCGGGTCGCGGCGTCGCCTGGCTTGGCTTTCGCCTGCGCGGCCGCAAGCTGTGTTCCCAGCGACTGAAGTTCGCCGCGGAAGAAGGCGCGCACGTCGCCTCCAACCGCCGCGCGCCCGTTCAGGCGCTCGTCGAAGAGCTGAAGGTAGGAACGCTGGAGGGCGCGGCGGTAGGCGTCGATGGAAACGCTCGTAGCACCGAGCTCGCGCCACACGCCGTGACGGACATCGGCCAGCATGTCGGTCGGCTTATAGGCGGCTGCGCCATCGAGGGACTCCTGCTCCACCATCCGGTTAATGCGTGCGGTGCCGAGGAGAGATGTGAGCACGCGACGCTGCGCGCCGTTGATGCGGTCGACCGCGCCCTGCGGCTCGATGCGCCGAAGGATCTCGGGCTTGATCAGGAAAGCCGGGGTCGCGAAGAAGGAATCGCTGAGGAAGCGGACCGCCTCGGCCTGCCTGCCTCGCGGAACCGGGGTGAAACGAACGCCGCCCTGTCCGCCATGGACCTGCTGGCTCGTGAAGCCGCCGACAATCGCGGTGACGTGGTTGCCCTCCGTGGCCCACTGGCCGACGAGCCGCCCATACAGTTCCGTGAGGTCGTCCCAGGGGTCATCTTCGAACGTGGCCGCGGGGAGGAGCATGTCGGACACGCGCGCGAGGTTCTTGTAACCCAGCGTGGTGGCTTTCACGGCGTCGCCATCGCCCACCGCTTCAGTCAGTTCGCCGGGATCCGAGCCTTGCGTCCCATCGGTGGAGAAGCGAAGCCAGGGCGTTTTGTCCTGTGCGCGCGCCCATTCGCTGAGCGTCTTCTTCTCGTCGTCGGATGACTTCGCGGTGGTGATCGGCTTGTAACCCCACATCGTGGCCCACTTGTCATACGGCCCGATACCCGGAACCAGATCCTTCACCGGGATGTTGTCCTCGGGCTGGGCCACGTAGTTGAAGCGCGAGTAGTCCATGATGCTCGGCGTGTGGCCCATGGTGTGCAGCCACTCCTTGTCGCGCAGTTTCTCGAACGGGTAGGTGGAGCTGCCCTTCATATTGTGTTGGAAACCCAAGGTGTGACCCACTTCATGGGCCACCACGTACTCGACCAGTTCGCCCATGAGGTCGTCGGGGAAGGGCAGCTTCTTCGCGCGTGGATCGAGTGCGCCCGCCTGAGTGAAGTACCAGGCGCGCTGGAGGTTCATGACGTTGTGGTACATCTGGATGTCCGACTCCAGGATCTCGCCGGTGCGCGGATCGTGGACATGAGGTCCCACGGCGTTCTCCGTGGTCGAAGGCAGCCAGCGGACTACTGAGTAACGGGCGTCTTCCGGGCTCCAGTCGGGATCCTGCTGCTTCGTCGGCGCCTCTTTCGCAACGATCGCGTTCTTGAAGCCCGCCTCCTCAAAAGCCGGCTGCCACTTCTCGATGCCGCGCTTCACATAGGGCACAAGCCAGGCGGGAGTCCCGGGGTCGACGTAGTACGTGATCGCCTTGACCGGCTCGGAGAGTGCCGCGTTTGGATCTTTCTTGTCGAGGCGCCAGCGGGTGATGTAACGGCGCTCGGGCACGCGATGCTCGGCACGGCTGAAGTCCTGCATGCCGACCGAGAAGTAACCGACGCGTTCATCGAAGAGTCGCGGCTGCATGGGCTGCTCCGGCAGCTTCACCATGCTGTAGTGAAGGACCACGGTGCCGCTGTTGCCGCGCATGCCTTGAGGAGCGAAGGGCGATGGGGGAGCCTGGGGCGTCGCCGCCGGGGCGTCGGCCGGGATGGTGTAAGTGTGGGTGGCTTCCACTTCGATATTTGTCGGGAAAGAGACGATGCGGTCGACGAACGAGCGGCTCGCGTCGAAGCCACGCGCCCTCAGGCGGGTGCGGGCCGAAATCTCGGCGACTTCGGTGGTGAACAGCCGGGTGACCTCGATGACCGGGGCATCATCCTTGCCGAAGGTTTCGATGTTGAAAGCCATCAGGATGGGGGACGTGTTCGCTGCTTCCACGGCAAGAGAGATGGGGAGCTTGGGGTCGGCGACCATGTCGTAGAGAACAGCGCGCAGAAGCACACGGTTGTCGCGGCGCTCGAAGCGAACCACGCGATTGCCGAGGGCCTGGCCGCCATAGCCGACGCCGAGCGATGTCTTCGCGATTTGCGAGACCCAGAGCATCTCCTTCCCAAGCATGGATGCGGGGATCTCGTAGTAGTACTTCTCCTTGATGCGGTGCACCTTGAAGAGGCCTTCGTCGGTCACCGCGTCCTTGCTGATGACCCGGTCATACGGTTTGGGCTCGGCGGGGGCCTGGGGCCTGCCTCCGCCCTGCGGACCTTCGCCTCCACCCGCCGGACGGTCGCCCGTCTGCGGCTCTTGAGGCGTTTGAGGTTCGGCCGAGGGCGCTCGATCGGAAGGCCCTGTGCCCGCGCGGGGCGCGCCCGTTCGCTGAGGCGCGGTCGGCGCGG
>JAYUUU010000552.1:0-1764 GCA_043754395.1 Vicinamibacteria bacterium | reverse complement strand
TGATGGCGGGACGCCTTTCGCCCACGCTCCTCGGCACAATCCGTACTTCGCTGCTGGCGCCTTGGACCTTCCTTACCGTGGCGGTCGTCCTCGGCGGCTGGTGGGCCTACGAGGTGCTTGGCTGGGGCGGTTACTGGGCCTGGGACCCGGTGGAGAACGCCTCTCTCCTCCCCTGGCTCACCGCCACCGCGGCGCTCCACTCCGCCATATTGACCGAACGGCGTGGCGTCTTGAAGGGCTGGACGATGAGCCTCGTGATCGCGAGTTTCCTGCTCACGATTCTCGGCACGTTCATGACGCGGTCCGGGATCTTCAACTCCGTCCACTCCTTCACCCAAAGCGCCATCGGCCCGACGATCCTCGTCTTTCTCGGCATCGCGACACTCGGAAGCGTGCTTCTCCTCGGCTTTAGAGTGGACCTGCTTCGACCCGATGGCGAACTCGACCGCGGGGCCTCGCGCGACACCGCGTTTTTGGCTCAGAACATGCTTTTCGTTCTCTTCACATTCACTATCCTTATCGGGACGGTGTTCCCGCTGATCGTCGAGGCGGTGCGCAACGTTCAGATGAGCGTCGGCCGGCCTTACTTCGATCGGATGACGGTGCCGATCGGCGCGCTGCTTCTCTTCGTGATGGGGGTCGGCCCGGCGTTGCCGTGGGGCGCCAGTTCGAAGGACGAGATCAAACGGCGCCTTCTGCCTCCGCTCGGGATGGGTCTTATTGCCCTGCTGATGGCGCTCGCCTCCGGCATCCGCACGCCGTGGACTCTCATCACTCTTTTCTTCGCGGGCTACGCCGCGCACGTGACGATCTTCGAAGCGTTCCGGCCGGCGCGCATCCGCACGAAGTTCCGGACCGATGGTTTCCTGAAAGCTTTTTCTCAGGACATCTTCGGCCCGGGCCTGCGGCGGTTCGCGGCCTATGTGGCTCACGCGGGTGCGGTGACCGCGTTCATCGCCATCGCGGTGTCGAGCACGAGCGGACGTTCGGTGGAGCGGACCTTGAGCCTGGGCGAAAGCGCCACCCTCGGCGACTACACCCTGACCTTCGAGGGCATCGAAAAACTCACCGAACCCCATCGGACTTCCATCGTCGCGAGGATCGGGGTCAAGAAGGGTGAGACGACACTCGAACCCCTTCGGCCGATGATGAATCAGTACCGCTCGCAGCGCGAGTCGATCGGCACGCCCGCGGTGCGTACCGGTCTCATCGAGGACCTGTATCTCTCCGCCATGAACATCGACGGCGAGAACGGCACCGTCGGCCTTCTCATCATGATCAACCCGCTCGTGAGCTGGCTGTGGATCGCCACTGTCATCATGGCAATCGGCGGTGTGCTGGCGCTTTCTTCATCCATGCGCGTGGGCCGCACGGTCGAGGCCCGCGAACTTCAGGCCGAAGTTGTCCGCTGAGTTGTCGGTCGAAACCGCGAAGAGCGGGGGTATGAACAAGGGTGTGATGGCGGTCGGGCTCGCAGTCACGGTTCCCCTCATCGGCCTTCTGCTCCTCAACATCGGACGGAATCCATCGGCCATTTCTTCGCCGCTCATCAAGAAGCCGGCGCCGGATGTGCGCATGAAGAATCTCGAAGGCGGCGGATCCCTCCAGATCTCCTCGCTACGCGGCCGGCCCATCGTCATCAATTTCTGGGCGACCTGGTGCATCCCGTGCATCCAGGAGCACGCCGCCTTGAACGCGGCGGCGCGGTCCAATCCCGATGTCACGTTTCTGGGTGTGGTCTATGAGGACAGCACCGAGAACACC
>JAYUUU010000551.1:0-8489 GCA_043754395.1 Vicinamibacteria bacterium | reverse complement strand
CCCGGCGACCTCTACGTCGTCCTGCGCGTGCGCGATCACAAAGACGGTTTTTTCAAACGAGACGGCACCGCACTCGTCTGCGAGATCCCGATCAGTTTCGTTCAGGCGATCCTCGGCGATCAGGTGGAGATTCCGATGCCGGATGGCTCACGCGCGAAAGTCACAGTACCCGAGGGCGCCCAGCCGGGCTCCGTGCTTCGGCTTCGTGGACACGGCGCGCCCGAGCTCGGCGGACGTGGCCGCGGCGATCTCTACGTCCAGATCAAGGTGGTCATTCCCAAAAAAGTGGGCGGCGAGGAGAAGAAGCTGCTCGAGAAGCTCGGCAAGACCATGAACGTCGACCTCAACTCCAAGGGCAAGTCCTTCTTCGAAAAAGTTCGAGATTTATTGGACTAGCCGAAGTGACAAACGAGCGCAGCGACTTTGCTCTGGAGCGGGTCCGCCGAGCGGAGCCGCTCAGAAATTCGGCCTACGCCATGCCTCAGTGACCCACGATTCGACTCACACTCGCCCGCCCGAAGCGTCCGTCACCGCCTGGGCGCTCGTCGTTCCCGAGGCGAAGGAAGACGAGGCTTCGGGGCTCGTGTGGACCGCGGGCTGCACCGGCGTCACCATCGAGAGGGCGGGCATTGACGGCATCCGCCTAGTCTGTTTCTACGATGACGCGGAAGCCCACGCCGAAGAAGTCCAGCGCGTGGCCATGGCGCTTGGAACGACAGCGGAGAGAATCCAGGTCCCCAATCCCGACTGGGTGCAGAAGTTCAAGGAAACGTTCATCACCTTCGATGTGCCGCCTTTCCGAATCGTGCCGGAGTGGGTGGCCGAGCCGCCTTCTGCGGGGCGGGAGAAGAGTCCCTACGTCATACGCGTCGATCCGGGCCGCGCCTTCGGCACGGGCACACACGAATCGACACGCCTCTGCCTGCAGACTCTTGGAACCCTCGCGCCGATGTTGAAAGAAGGCGTTCGAACCCTCGACCTTGGTTGCGGCACCGGGATTCTGGGCATCGCGGCGATCCTGCTGAAGAAGGCGACCGTGACGGCGTGCGACTACGATCCGCTGGCGATCGCGGTGGCAAAAAAGCACGCGCGACTCAACCGAGTGAGCCTGGAGCTTCTTCAGATGGACGGCTGCCGGAGCCTGCGCTCCGCGCAGTTCGATCTGGTCCTCGCGAATCTGATGGCGCCTTTCCTCATCGACCGGGTGGCTGAGATCACCTCGACGGGCGCCTCCGGGTGTCGTTTCATCCTCGCCGGCCTGCTTCGCGACGAGGAGGCGGCGGTGAAGGCGGCGTGGCCCGCGGGCTGGAGCGTCACGGCCTCGTACCTCGGCGAGTGGGCCAGCCTTCTTTACGAGCGGCCATGAGCGCGCACCGCTTCCACGTACCGTCCGCGGCGCCTGGAACCATGGAGCTGCCCGAGGCCGCGCGGCAGCGTGCGACACGCGTGATCCGCCTGGGTGTGGGAGATGCGCTTCGTGTCTTCGACCTGGGGTCCGAGTTCGAGGCCACGATCGCCGTGATCGAAAAACATCGCGTGCTCATCGAGGTCGGCGCTGCGGTGAGGGGCCTGCCCGAACGCCCGACGCCTCTCCATCTCATCATGAGCCCGCTCAAGGGCGACCTGACCGAACTCGTGATCCAGAAAGCAACGGAGCTCGGTGCGGCAAGGATCACGCCGGCCCTCTTCGAACGGACCGACACGGTCGCGCGTCGAGAACCCACCGAGGCGCGCATCGAGCGCTGGAACCGTGTCGCCACGAGCGCTGCGGAGCAGTCGGGGCGGTGCGTGATGCCCGCGATCTCTCAAGTGATGCCGCTCCGTCAGGCGATGGATTCGCTTGGAGGCTTATGCGAGGGCGAGGTTCGAATCGTTGCCGCCGAGCCTTCGATCGATGCCGAATCCGCAAGCCCATCAATACCCGTCAAGGATGTTCGAACCGTCGTTGTCGCGGTCGGACCCGCGGGCGGTCTCAGCCCGTCGGATCTCGATCTCCTGACCGGGGCCGGCTTCACCCGAGAACGCCTCGCGCTTCACACCCTGCGGTCGGAAACCGCGTGTGTCGCGGCCATCGCAATCCTCGGCGTCCGTTATCCCTAATTTCGGGGCACGCGCAGCGTCCCCCGAGGGGAGGCTGCGCGCTGCCCCTACAACGTTTCCCCGCAAAAGGGACATTTTGTCGAACGCTGCGGCTGAGGTCTTCCGCAGTTCCAGCACAGGCCGCGCTTGGGAGCCTCGCGCGCACGCAGACGCTTGCGGATTTCTTCCATCTCGGTCTGCCGATGGTCTATGTCGGCGGCGGTCTGCAGATCCTCGAGGAGTTCGGAAGCCGAGAGGTACCGGACGGTGAGGTCGGGCGCCATCGCCTTCATGACGATGTCCGAAAGCTCCTTCGAGATCCGTGAATTGCGGACGCGGGGCGCGGTGCAGCGGCCCTGCGAGACCATCCGCTCGATCTCCGCGGGATTCGGGCTGAAGTACGGCAGCATGCCGGTGAGCATCTGGTACAGCATCACACCTACCGAGTAGACATCGGCCGGCAGTTGCGCCTTGCCCGCGAACTGCTCGGGCGCCATGTAGGGCGGTGAGCCGATGACGGTGTTCGCGTGCGCCCGGTCAAGAATCCTGGAAGTGCCGAAGTCCGCCACCTTCAAGACCCCGCCCTCGGAGACGAGGACGTTCGCGGGACGGAGATCCCGGTGAAGGATCTGCGCCTTGTGCGCGTGCTCAACTCCCTTGAGGATCTGCACCGCCATCTCAACCGCCTTGAACTGATCGAGGACCTTTTCGCGGTCGAGCAAGCCTTCAAGACTTTCACCCTTCACGTACTCCATGACGATGAAGAACGTGCCGTCGATCTTCTCCGCGGTGAGGATCGAGACGATGTTGGGGTGATTGAGCGCCGCGAGAAGGCGGGACTCCTGCAGCAGGTCCTCTTCCTTACCGGACTGCCGGTGCGGGACTTTGATCGCGACCTTCTTGTCTATCCAGGTGTCGCGGACAAGGAAAACCGTACCGAAGCCCCCCGACCCAAGGTTCTGGAGGATCTGATACTTCCCGACATTTTGGCCCAGCAGAAACACGCGCGGCGAGAGTATACGGGCGGCACTTCAAGCAACGGCACTACTCGAGGAACAAGCCTTTCTTCAGCTTTTCCAGCTGTTCGGGCGTGAGGTTCTGCCGCTTCAAAGCGTTCATCATTCGGGATGCGCCAAGGGCGATGGGCCGATAGCCGCAGCCCTCGAGCATCTCGGGATTCGGCTGATACATGAGCCTTCGCGGATAGTCGCGGCAAATCCCGGGGCGTGTGTCGTAGCTGTCGCAGCTTCGGGTTTTCCGGTCGAAGTGCTCGCAGCGGAAAACGAACGCTTGCAGGAGCTTGTCCTCGCGAACGAGGTGAAACCCGTTCACGTGTTTCTGCCAACCCAGGAACATGGCCCGCAACGAACGAAACTTCCGAACCGGCCAGAAAACGGAGATCGCGGGAGCCTCGCAGCACCTGGCGCAGCGCTCGCACGAGCCGCCCAGGTCGAACATCGGCTTCTCGCGGTTGGGCCGCCATCTCCTTTCGAACGCCTTGTCGAACTCGAACGCGGCGAGCGCGAGCCGCTTCAGGACACGTCGCGGAAGATTGTCTCGCATTGAAAGCCGGAGGGTAACATTCCAAGCGCTTTGCTCCCCTTCGGTGTCCGCGGACTGGCGTTGCTCTGTGTCGCCACGCTCGTGCCTCGCGTCCTCCTCTCAATGGTGCTCGGGGTCACGGGAAATCCCGAGCGGTGGGAGTACGACGTCATCGCGGCCAGCATCGTGAATGGCGCCGGCCATCTTTACGATCGGCTGGGCTTCCTGTACTTTGCATACGCGCCACCCTTGTGGTCGTACATCCTTGCCGGCCTGCTGCTTCTCCCGGGGGAGTCGCGGGTGAGCATCCAGATCGTGCAGGCACTCTTCTGTCTGGGCGCGGCCCTCGCGGTCGCGAGTCTCACGCACCGGATCACGAAAGACCGAAGAACCGGAATGCTCGCGGGAGCGTGCGTCGCCTTGCAGCCGTCGTTGCTCTACTACTCGGTCGCCAAGAGCGATCCCCTTCCCCTCAATGTCTTTTTGCTTTCGGTCATCATCCTCAACGGCGGCGAGCTGGTGCGATCGCCCTCGGAGAACCGCGCGTTCGGATTTGGGGCGCTCGTGGGTCTCGCTATCCTCGCCCGGGGCACGCCGGCGGTGGCCCTTCCTCTCCTCGCGATGGCGCTCCTGACGCGCTGGGGCGGTTCCGCATGGAAGCCCATCGCCGCCGCGAGCCTCGGCTGCGCGCTCTGCGTCGCTCCTTGGGTCGCACGCAACCTGGCCGTCCTCGGAGCGCCAATCCTCACCTCCACCGCGGGAGAGAACTTCTGGCGCGGGAACCACGAGGGTGCGGGTGGCGGAGTGCTGGACACGGACGGAGGCGCCATCACGAAGCTCTTCGATTCGAACCCGGCGCTGAGCGAACCGATCCGACTCGTGGTCGCGCATGGCACGGAACTCGAGCGGCAGGAGGTCTTCACCGCGGAAGCGTGGCGCTTCATCCGAAGCGATCCCGTCGCGGCGCTGCGGCTCTACGGTCTGAAACTGCGGACGTTCTGGTGGCGGATCGAGTCGAGCACCGAGGACTACCCCGCGTGGGCGGCCCTGACTTACGCGTGGATCTACCGGGTGGAACTCGGTCTCGCCGTCGTCGGGGTCTTCGTCGTCCTACGAACCCCCGGCCGCGATGCCGCGATCCTCGCGCCCTCCATCGTGATCGCGATCAGTCTCCTGCAAGCCGCCTTCTACGTCCAGGGACGCCACCGCTTCCTGATCGAACCGATCCTGCTGATGTTCACCGCCATCGGTGTCCGGTCATTGCGAGGAAGGATCTCGCTCAACAAACCGTAATCGTCATTGCCTGGAAGCTCATTAAGCAAACGCGACGAAGCAATCCTTGAAGCTACGGAGTCGCGGAGCGACGTTCACGCGCAATCAGCTAGGAGCGGCCCGGACCCACCGAAACATCGCCGCTGCCGGTGTCGACGTCGATCTTCACCTGGAGATCGCCCCGGCGGTAGCCCTTGACCTTACGGCGCTGCATGATCGCGGTAGCATCGTCGAACCCGCTCGACACATCGCCGCTGCCGACCTCGGTCTTCATCTCGAAGCCGATGCTACGCGGCAGCTTCACGGACACGTCCCCGCTGCCGGTGTCGGCGCTGATGCGGGAGAGCTTCGAGCCGCCGAGTTCGAGGCTGACGTCGCCGCTGCCGGTGTCGGTGTCGACTTCCTCGGTGTCATCGACTTCGAGAAGGATGCTGCCCGAGCCCGTATCGGCGCTCACGAAGCGGGCGCTGGACCCGGTGACGTTGATATCGCCGGATCCCGTGTCGAGGTCGATGCGTTCGCCGGTGAAGGACTTGAGGGTGCAATCGCCGCTGCCCGTGTCGCACTTGAACGTTCCGCGGCCCGAAGACGCGTTCACGTCTCCTGAGCCGGTGTCGGCGACTATGTCTCCCTTGAAGTCGGCGAGGGCGATGTCTCCGGAGCCGGAGTCGAACTTCAGCGTGCCTTCAACCCTTGACCCCTCGATCGTTCCCACCGCGTTACGGAAGGTCGCGGTGACACCGCGCGGAATCTCCACCACCAGGTCGGCGTACAACTCGAGACCGCGGCCGCCGCTCACCGACACTCGAGTGCCGTCGTATGTGGTGTTGTTGCTGCTCATCCCCGAGAACATCCGGTCGAAGAAGCCGGGGCTCTCGCCCTTGTCGCGCCCATAGCGGTAGGTGGTGTAGTCGTTGAGGGGATAAATCATCCGGAGCGTCGGCAGGCCGGTCTTCGAATCACGGACTTCCTGGAGCTTCATCAGGTCAGCGGTTTTCTGATCGCCCCCGTGAACCGTGGCCGTGACCACGACCTTGCTGCTCGCACCCTGGCGGACGGTCATCCGCCCGGCCAGGTTCTCAATCCGGAACGGCCGGCTTGGGTCGGTGAGTTCGGCCTTTAAGGTACGTGTTGCCTCGGCCGAAGCCACGGTGCCGGCGAAGACGAGCGAAACAAGGGCGACGGGTGCGATGCGCATGGGGGTATCTCCTCAATGAGGACGGCGTCTAGGAGGAGAGACGAGCGGTCCCTCGTCAAGGTTCCCCCGTAAGTTGAGGTTTGGTCCGAGGTTTTAAGGATCGTCCCGGTGAAAGGTGATCTTCCGAACCGCTGCCGAGCGATAGACGCGGGGGCCATACCCGCGCACCCTGAAGAAATGGGCCACTTGTTCAAACTTCAGAAGGATTTCGTTCGTACCCTCCTTCCAGACCGTATCGGGCAGGACGAAACGGACCGTCTGCCATTCCGGAGCTATCTCCTGCGTTCCAAGGGAGATCCCGTTCACAAACACCTCGAGCTTCTGCGGAGTCTCGGTCTCCATGGCGCGGATCTCGAACGAAAGGCGCAGTTCCCCTCGACCCCGCAGAGGAAGCCACAACTGACCCTCGCGTCCTTCAATGAACCGAGCGAGGGATCCGTCTTCGGGTTCCACTGCGGAAAAACGACGCGAAGCCCGCGGGAGCCGGGTCCACCAGTCTTCCTTGCCGAGGTCGAGGTCCGAACGGCCGGTTTGGAGCAGTGCAGAACCCACGTAGCCCTCGAGGAACGAAACGGCCACCTTGGGAGAGACCACTTCGATGCCGTCATAGATCGGGCCGGCGATCGAGTCGGCGGTGACGCGCAGCGCCGATTGAATCGGCACGGGGGCGCCGGGAAGCGGGCGAAGCGAGTCGACGGCGACGTCATATTGATGCACCACGACGACCATGAGGGCGCAGAGAAGCACACCCGATCGAGCGAGAGCAGGGGTAATGGCGGAAAGGCCGAGCGCGATCAGGGGGATAGTCCCGGTGAAGCGGCGCACCTGATACCAGTCGAAGATGGACGCGTTGAGCCGCCACTGCAGGATGAGGACCAGAAGGGCCGCGACCGCCCATGGACGGCTCTTCCGCAAAACGAACGGCAGTCCCATCACGGCGAGGAGGGTGATCGGGTAGGTGGAAAAGAGACCTCCGCGATCGGAGAAAAGCATCTCGAGGAGCTTCGGCACCGCGGGGGCTGCAAACGCCTCCCCATGCAGTGTCTTGTGGGGTACGAGGAAAGGTGTGCCGAACATCGACCACCACACGGCACTCTGAATCCACGCGAGGCTCACGAAGCCGGCGAGCGTTACCGCTCCCTCGCGGATCATCCGGCCCGCGTTCCGATGATGGAGCCACGCATCGAAGATGAAGATCGCCGGGACCAGAAGAAGAAGCCCATCCTGTGAGCGGACGAGGTAGACAAGGCCGCAGGCGAGGCCCGCCTTGAAGGCTCGCGCCGACGAGCCCTGTTCGTGGAGCCGTTTCGCGGTCACGACCACCAAAACGCCGGCGAAGAACTCGATGGCGTGGGCGAAGCTCGGCAGAACGCGCATGTAGAAGCGGAGCGGCGATCCGAACCAGACGAGAAGCACCGAGAGCAGTGACGCCAGCGGAGTCGCATAGGCCCTGAGTTCGCGATAGAGAAGGAGAAGGCCCGCGGAGCCGAGAGCGATGGAGGTGAGACAGGCCCCCGCGATGAACATCGGCTCCGCACCCGTTACCTCGAAACCGAAGACGAGGCCGAGGACCGACAAAACCAGGTACATCGGCGCGAGCAAAACACTCCAGACGAGAGGCGCCCCCACGGGCAACACGTTCTTCGCCGCCATCTGCTGACCAAGCAGGGCGTAGTCATTCGTCATGTCGAGGTCGCGGTCGCCAATCCACGAACGCGCGTAGGTGAAGTACTGGATGCCGTCGGCGTCCAACGAGCGCGGGTGCCTCAGATAGAGCAGCGAACAAAGGACAACCAGGGTCAGCAGAGCCCATCGCTCGCCGCCCTCACGCCGATGGCTGAGGAAGAGGCTCCACACCGACGCAATCGCGACCGCGACCAGCGTCGCCTGAAACACCGGAGTCCCCGGCTCGAGGGAAGGCCGGACCAGATCCGCCGCGATCAGGGCGAGCGCCAGCAAGGCGAGACCAAAGCGGCGGTTCATCAAGGCTTTCACTATACTTTTGGCCGAACCAAACCAAGAGATCGCATGAGCGCCAAGGCAATAGGGCCGGCGCACCAAAGCAAGAAGGACAAATGACTGAACTCACACCCGAACTTATCCACCGGCTTCCGAAGACGGACCTCCACGTCCACCTCGACGGCTCGCTGCGGATCCCGACCCTGATCGAACTCGCGAAGGAACGGCAGGTGAAACTGCCCTCCTACACTGTCGATGGCCTGCGCGAGCTGGTCTTCAAGGACAGCTACAAGAACCTGCCCGAATACCTCGAGGGTTTTCTCTACACCACCGCGGTGATGAGCGACGCCGAGGCGATTGAGCGTATCGCCTACGAGTTCTGCCTCGACAACCAGGAAGAGGGCGTGCGCTACGTCGAAGTGCGTTTCGCACCCCAGCT
>JAYUUU010000550.1:0-2214 GCA_043754395.1 Vicinamibacteria bacterium | reverse complement strand
CTTCGATCGTGATGATGACGACGCGGACGACCGCGATAACGACCGCGAAACCGCCCGCAGCCCGCGCGAAACCGCCCGCACCCAGGTCGACCGCAGCCGTGAGGTGGATTCCGATCGAGACCGGCCCTCTGCACCGCCATCGCGTGACGGCGTCCGTGGCGAAGTTCTTCTCGAGATCGAACCGACCGATGCCTCGGTGTACATCGACGGCGAGTTCCACGGGAAAGCCTCACAGCTCCACCGCGTCGAACTCTCGCCGGGCCGTCACCGGATCGAGGTGGTGCGCCCGGGTTACAAGACCGAAGAGGCTGAGATCGAAGTCGAGGGCGAAGCCAAGAAGGTGGTCGTCAAGCTCGGCCGTCGCTAAAGGTCCGGCGGGCCTACTGAGCGCCGGGAGCGGACGCGAGCGTGGTAGCGGTTTGCGGTGAAACGCCGAGCAGAGCGCGATAGAACTCGGCGCCCACGCCCGAGGCCGCCGACCCATTCCCACCGCGGACGAGGACCACCACAACCATCTCCGAGCGGGGATAGCCTAGGGACGAGGCGAACCAGCCGACCCCCGCGCACGAACCCGTCTTGCCGCTGGCCACAAAGCCCGGATCGAAGGCGCGCTGCGCGCTGCCCTCGGTGACGGATGAGAAAAGGCCCGGAGAAAGAAGGGCGAGAGTCGAAGGCGCCGAGAAGCGGGACCGCTCCTTCGCCGTCACCGCCTGAGTCGCGGCGAACTGCGGCTCATGGATCACGCCGCCATTGACGAGCGCGGACATCAGCACCGCCAATTGCAACGCCGAGGTCTTGACCCCCTGGGCATGCGACGACATGTGCCCGAGACCACCCGAGGGGATGACCGAGGGAATGACGCCCGCGGTTTCTCCGGGAAGGTTGATGCCGGTCTGCGAACCGAGGCCGAGCTTCTGGGAGTAGCTGCGGACGGTAGCGAACCCGAGCTGTTCGCCCACCCACTCGAAGTAAGGGTTGCACGAAACCGCGAGAGCGCGCCCAAGGTCGATGGGACCGTGGCCGGGGGATAGCCAGCAGCCATGGTTGCAGGTGTAACGGGTGTCCTTGTTGATGACACCTTCGCTCAGGCCGGCTACCGCCACCACCAGCTTGAACACCGAGCAGGGCTGGTAGGCGCTCCAGACACCGGACTGGGGATTGCCGATCGCGAGGACACGCCCGGTCCAAGGATCCATGGCCACGATCGCGACGTTGGACCGCTTGCGGATCGCGGTTCGGGTGGCCTCGCCCACTTTGAGGTCGAAGCTCGAGGCTCCGGACGGAGTCAGAATCGACACCGGTATCGGCCGCGCCACCGGCCTCCGCCGCGCCTTCTTCGCCGCGAACACGTCGCTTCCTCCCGCGAGCAGCAGGCACATGATGGCGAGGGTTCGGCGAAGAGCGCTTGGAGACATGCAGGTGACGATTACAAACTACCACGAGGGGCGGTCTCGGGTTTCATTTCCTGAGGCGTACACTCCCGACCCGAACCCGCCGCCCTGCCTCCTCAAAAGGCCGCGCGTCGCCACATCAAACAAGCAGGCTCCAGCAAGGAACAGTTCAATGAAACGTCTTGGCCTCTCCCCCCTCCTCCTCGCCCTCCTGGCACTCCCAGGCACTACCGCCCTGGCCGAAATGGACAAGAACGCGAAGAGGTGGGTGGAAACCGTCCGCCCGATCATCCTCCCCGAGGAGGAGAAGGTCTACAAGGGGCTCAAGACCAACAACGACGCCGCGGAGTTCCAGAAGATCTTCTGGGCCCGTCGGGATCCCAACCTCGATACGCCGGAGAACGAGTACCAGGCCGAGTATCAGGCCCTCGCCACCGAACTGGACACGAAGTACAAGTCGGCGGGCCGCCTCGGTTCGTTGACCGATTGCGGGCGGATCCACATCCTCATGGGCGCGCCGGACAGCGTCAAGAAAGAGACCACGGGCGAGGTAGCGTTCCGCGCTCCGGAAACGTGGAAGTACAAGAGCCGGCCGAACCTGACCTTCACCGGTGGGTTCATCGACATTCCTCTCGATGGGACGTGCATGCTGCCTCAAGGGAATCGGCTGAGCGATCAGCTCAACCGGATTGCCGAGTTCAAGGTGATCCAGACGAACCTCTCCTACAAGTTCGACCCGAAGGGCGGGGGCTTGGCGAAGCTCGTCGATCAACTGCCGAAGCCCACGCCGGTCCAGGCACTGCTCAAGACCCCGCGCACGGAC
>JAYUUU010000549.1:0-1610 GCA_043754395.1 Vicinamibacteria bacterium | reverse complement strand
TGCGTCGCGAAAAGCGTCACGCCCGGACCGAGAGCGCGGCATATCTCTTATTGCCACACGCCGATGCGTTACGTCTGGGACCGGTTCGACGACTACTTCGGTCCCGCGCGGATGGGGCGCGTGGGCAGCGCCGCGCTTCGCGTGATGGCCGAGGGCCTCCGGGCCTGGGACGTCTCCACCGCGCATCACGTTCACCAGTACGTGGCGAATTCGGAAACGGTCGCCACGCGGATCCGATACTTCTACGGACGCGACGCGGTCGTGGTTCATCCTCCGGTGGACACCGACTTCTTCACCCCGGGGCCGGACGATGGGCCGGAGCCCGACTACGACCTCGTGGTCTCGGCACTCGTGCCGTATAAGCGGATCGACCTCGCCATCGAAGCCGCGAATATCACGGGGCGGCGTCTGCTGGTCGTGGGCAATGGACCAGAGGAGGCGCGTTTGCGCGCGAAAGCGGGCAAGAGCGTCGAGTTCCTCGGCCCCGCGGGGCCCGATCGTCTGCTGGGTCTTTATCGCGAATGTCGGGCGCTTGTCCTGCCTGGCGTGGAGGACTTCGGTATTGTGGTCGCGGAAGCACTCGCCTGCGGTCGACCGGCGCTTGTCAACGCGCAAGGGGGGGGCGCCGAGATCGTGAACCACGGCGAGTTCGGCGAAACTTTTAAGGAACCAACCGGTGCGGCCGTGGCCGCGGCCCTCGAGAAGCTTGTTCCGAACCGCTTCAGTAGACTCGGGCTTCGAAAGCGGGCGGAAACGTTCGCCCGGACGAGGTTTGAGGAGCGTTTTCGCGCCGTCGTCGCCGAAACGACTTCCAAGGCGTAGACCGCGGCCTCAAAAGCGCGAAGGACAAAAGAGCGTTTGCGAAAGCGAAAACAAAGACTCACCGAGAGCTTCCTGGCCGTCGACCTGCTGGCGGTGGGCCTTGCGTGGATGGCCGCGTATTATGCCCGTTTCCACTCAACCCTGATCACCTCGGCGTTCCCGCCTTACAAAGGCATCCCGGCGGTGCGCGACTACGCGGAGCTGCTTCCCCTGTTGCTTCTCGTGTCCGGAGTCGTCTTTTCCATGCAGGGTCTCTATCGCCTGCGCCGGCCCATGAGTGTCGTCGACGATTCGCTGCGCACGCTCGCGGCTTTCATCGTCGCCGCGGTGATCGCCTTGGGCGTCACTCTCTACATTCGCATCTACTTCCGGTACGCGCCCGAAGTAGCGGCGAGTGCCGAGTACTCACAGGCCGTGTTCTTCCTCTTCGTGCTCTTCGGCGCGCCTTTGATGATGGCGGGGCGGCGGTTGCTTCTCGCCGCCTTCGAGCGGTCGTGGGCCCGGGGCGAAAACGCGGTGCGCATCCTCGTCGCCGGCACGTCGGAACTGGGCCAAACGGTCGCCCGGCGGCTGGCCGCCCAGCATCGGCTCGGCTTCACGGTGGTCGGTTTCCTTTCGGACTCCGAGGCGCAAGGGGTGGACCACGATGGCCGGCCGGTCCTCGGAACGCTGGCGATGGCGAACGAAATTATCGCGAACAAGTCCATCGACGCGGTCTATGTGGCCCTCCCGCTGGATCAGCACGCGTCCATGGTCGACCTCGTCAAGAATCTCAACAATCAGTTCAT
>JAYUUU010000548.1:0-2597 GCA_043754395.1 Vicinamibacteria bacterium | reverse complement strand
ACCGCGTGCGTCCACTGGTCAAAGCTGCCTGGAGAGGCGATCTCAAACTGGCTGGAAGCGGTACCCAACGTGGCCACAGCACCCGTGCCGGCCGTAGGCAGACCGAGAAGGAACTGCGCCCAGGACTGACCGCGATCGTTCGTGGCCGCGGCGTTGGTCGCGCGCGTATAGGCGCCGTTGAACATGTAACGGCCGGCCGGGTACCCGGCGGAGATGATGTCCCAATGCTGGAGCCTCATGTCGTAACCGAGGCGTGCGGTGTGCCCGCCAACGAGTTTGGTGACCGTGGGAGCGAAGGAGTAGCTCTTGAAGGGACGGTCGAATCCCTCGTTGAAATCCGATCTCAGTGCCCCGAGCGACGCGATCGTCGAGTTGGCGTTGGTGGAGCTGAACGCGCCGAAGGTAAAAAAGGGCAGGTACTTATAGTCGCCCATCAGCTGAACCGCGGTGGGCGAGAAACCGAGCTTGGCCGGGTCAAAAGTCTGAGCGGGGTCGCGGTATTCGCCAAACCGCGAGTAGCTCGCCCTTACGTCGAGGAGAAGGCTGTTCGAAAGCTGCGAGGTGTAGCCGAGGGTGGCGCCGAGGTTCGTCCGGTAGTCGAACCCCTGGGTGACCTGGAAGCCGCCGATGGCTCCCGCGGTTGCGTTCGAGGCGTCCTGCGCCCAGTTGTATCGATCTTCCTGACGCTTGTTGAAGTAGCCGGACAGGAACAGTTTCTTATTGCCGCTGATGTTGTGGTCGATGCGCCCGATCACCGCGTTGTAGTCGTAAGGACGCAACTGGTTGGTGAAGTAGTTGCCCACCGTGCCCGGCCGATTCGGCAGCGGGTAAAGCTCCGCGTAGGCAGCAGCGACGGGATTGATGCGGTTCGTGGGAATAACGTTTCCGGGAAAGGCCGTGCGCACTCCCCCCGAGGTGACGGTCAGCGGATCGAAAATCTGCACGCCAAACTCAGAGAAGTCGCCCGCGCGCATCTTCACGGTGGGAACGGTGTAGGTCGAGGGCTCCGGCTGAACGTCACGAAGGTGCTCGCCGCCGATCATGAAGAAGGTGCGGTCCTTGAAAATCGGGCCGCTGAGCATGCCGGTGAAGCGGTTGTAGGTGCGCGTCGGCTTTTCCCCCCCGGCGCGTTCAGTCAGGCGCGGCGTCTCGGCGCGGCTCGCATCCCGGTTGAAGTAAGAGAAGGCGCCCTTCAACCTGTTTTCACCGCTCTTGAGGGCCAGGTTCACGTTGGCGCCCGCGGTGTGACCCGACGAGGCGTCGAACGCGTTCGTCTCGACCTTGAACTCGGAGATGGTGTCGGAGGGAGGCGAGAAGCCGACGCCGCGCGCGTTCGACATGTTGGGAGCGCCGTCGATGCTGAACTCATTGCCGCCCAGAGTCCCGTTCGAGACGATCCCCGCAAGGTTGCCGTTGTCCGCGGGCCGCGAGAAGTGAAGGTCGGAACTGTCCATGATGCCTGGAGCAAGCCGGGTGAGCATGTAGGCGGTGCCGTCACCCAGGGGGAGTTCGGCAATCTGCTTCGAATCGACCGTCGTGCCGGTGACTCCAGAGACGGTGTCGAGAAGAGGGGCTTCGGCGGTGACCGTGACGACTTCGGAAACGCCGCCGGTCGAGAGAACCAGGTTGATGGCAACGGCGGCGCCGACGTGGACTTCAATCCCTTTCTGCACCGCGGTCTTGAAGCCGTCAAGCTTCGCGGTGACGCTGTACGTGCCGGCGTTGAGGCTTCGAGCCTGATAAGCGCCTTTCGCGTCGGTCACGAGGTTCGTCGAAACATTCGTGCCCTCGTTGGTGACGCTGACGCTGACCCCGGGCAGGATTCCTCCCGTCGAGTCGGTGAGGGTGCCGAGAATGACGCCGCGGGAGTCCTGAGCGACAACCCTCGAGGGTGCGATCAGCGCTCCGATAGCGGCGCCTAGAACGACGCTGCGCAGAAGAGAAAGCTTCATGGATGGAATCCCCACAACAATTTCGGAATTTCGTTTTGCCAAACCCCGGGAAATCGAGATACGCGGGTCGGATATTGAGAACGCTTATAAGACCACTCGATACTTCGTGTCAAGTCTTGTATTACCATTAGAGCGTCGGGCCCATCCATCGCAAAGCCTCATAAGAGTCATATCTATTGCTTTGAACGCAGTCTTCGGCACACTTCCCATCTCTCACCCGGCTGGGAGTTTTTCAGGCGTCCCGAACTGTATTGGTCGGACCAATTGCCAGACCGCCGAAGAAAATAGCCCAAGAGGTCGACCTCTTCCTCCCCGGTTGAACCGCCGGAACCTTCCGCGATAGGTTCGTGGTCGCCGAAGCTGCGGCCATCGGAGTCGTGAGGCGCCCGAAAACGGCCCCAAAGGAGTCATGAAGAGCACACTGAAGATCAAAGACAAAGCGTCCTGCCGCTTCGACATCGTCTCCCTTGGCGAGGTGATGTTGCGGCTCGACCCCGGCCCCGGGCGCATCCACACCACCCGCACCTTCGACGTGTGGGAGGGTGGGGGCGAATACAACGTGGCACGCGGGCTCAAGCGATGTTTTGGCCTCGACGCGGCGGTGGTCACGGCCCTCGTGGACAATCCTGTCGGGCGTCTCGTTCA
>JAYUUU010000547.1:0-3611 GCA_043754395.1 Vicinamibacteria bacterium | reverse complement strand
ACGCGACCGCGCAGGATCGGGGCGCCGGGATCCACGATCAGCGCCTTGGAGCCGGCGTTGTACGAAACGCGCATGGCTTCAAAGCCCGGGTCGCCGGGCCGGGCCGGGCCGTCGTAGCGAAGACCCACGCGACCCTTGAAGCTGTCCTCGTCCATGTCGTTGCTGAACTGGACGATGATCCGCCCGGAGAAATCGAAATCGCTCTCGCCGTCTAGAGGAAGAGAGAAGACGATCACCGGAGGAACCTTCGGTTTTTCCGGCGGAGGAGGCGGTGGCGCCGCGTCGGCCTTCGGTGTGGGCGGCTGGGTGAGCGTCACATCCAGCGCGTCGAGGATCACCACGCCGTTCCTTGTGGTGGCCCGGCCGATCACCTCTACCCAGCGGCTGGTGTCGCGGCGGATGGCGGGGTCGAGTTCGAAGCCGGCGCCTTTCGGCTTGCGATTCGTGACCCACACCGCGAACAGGGAATCCTTGATCACCCAGTCGTTGACCGTGCGCATCGACCGCGCCGGCAGGTCCGCGAAGAGGTTTCTTCCGCGGAATTTCCCGACCACGCGCACGAGCTGCCCGTCCATCTTGCCGGCGCGCGCCACGAGTTGCTCGAGGGAAAGAATGGCGCCCTTGTCGCGGCCGACCTTTTCGGGAGGCCCTGCCCAAGTCCAGAACTGGATGACGCCGGCGCTGCCCATGGGCTCGCCCGCACCGCCTTGCCCCTGGGATGACGTGAAGACGCCGGTGACTTCGACCATCTGCCCGCTGAGCGAAGTCAGCTGCTCGGTGTTCATGTTGCCCCGGATCGGGACGATGGTCACGCGCGCGCCCGCGTCGCTCAGTTCGAAGCTCGTCCCTTGAATGCCCTGCATCCCGATGCGGCCCTTCACCCTTATGCCACGTCCGCTGTACGACTCGGCGCTGAACGCGAGGTCGCTCAGAGCCACATCACGGATAGGGCCGTAGAGGTTTTCGAGATATGCGGGATCGTATTGTTGGGGCACCTGTGCGGGTGCTTGAGACGACAACGTCAGCAGGACCGCCGCTATCCAGAATCGGAGTTTCATAAAGACGTTGGCGCAGTATAGGAACGGGAATCCTTCTTGAGCAAAATGTCCCGGAGGCGTCGAGTTTCGGCGTAGGCTCATGCATACAACTTTTAGGAGATCCCATGGCGGAAACTGTCCCCGAGACGAAGGCGTTCAAGCCGTACATCCCCGACGAAGCCGTGGTTCCGGAGTTGACGGCGCGGGCCCTCATCATCGGAATGCTGTTCGGCGTGATCTTCGGCGCGGTTACCGTTTATGTCGGTCTGCGCGCGGGGCTCACCGTCGGCGCATCGATTCCCATCGCGGTCTTGTCGATCTCGGTTCTGCGAGCCCTTGGGCGTCCGACCATCCTCGAGAACAACATCGTCCAGACCACGGGCTCGGCGGGTGAGTCGGTTGCGGGCGGCGTGATCTTCACTTTGCCGGCACTCATCTTCCTGGGCTTCGGTCTCGAATACACGCGCATTCTTGTTTTGGCGCTGATCGGCGGGTTCATCGGCGTGCTGTTCATGATCCCGCTGCGTCGGCAGCTCATCGTGAAGGAACACGGGAACCTCCTGTATCCGGAGGGTGCGGCCTGCGCCGACGTCCTGATCGCCGGCGAAAAAGGGGGGTCGTTCGCGAGCCGCGTCTTCTATGGCCTCGGCCTCGGCGGCCTCTACACCTTCCTCCAGAACTCCAACGCCCTCGCTCTGTTCCCGGAGTCGCCTTCGTATTCGCCCAAGTGGCTGCCCGGCGCCACTATCAGCGCCGCCACGACCGCTGAGTACCTCGGTGTCGGCTACATCATTGGGCCGAAGATCGCGGGCGTGATCTTCTCGGGCGGTCTCTTCTCGTGGTTCGTGATGATGCCCACGATCAAGTTCTTCGGGACGCTCGTGACCACTCCCATCTATCCCGCGGTTATCCCGATCGCGGATATGACCTCGTCGCAACTGTGGAACTTCTACATCCGCTACATCGGTGCTGGTGCGGTGGCGGCCGCCGGCCTGCTCACCCTGATGCGCACGGTTCCAACCATCGTCTCGGCATTGAAGTCCAGCGTGGCCGAGCTGAAGAAGTCGCGCGGCCAGGCCTCAGCCGACGTCGTCGCGGTGGGACGCACCTCGCAGGATCTTCCGATCACCGTGGTGATGGGCGGCTCGCTCATGATCATCGTAGCCATGTGGGCGATGCTGACGTTCATGCCCATTCCCGGCGCGCCCACGAGCTGGTTCGCGAATCTGATCGCGGCTGTGCTTGTTCTTGTGTTCGGCTTCCTCTTCGTCACGGTGTCCTCGCGCATCTGCGGTCTCATCGGCACTTCTTCGAACCCGATCTCCGGCATGACCATCGCCACCCTCATGGCGACGTGCGCCCTGTTCCTCGTGGTCGGCTGGACCGCGGCCCCTTACGGCGCTCTTGCGCTGATGATCGGCGGCAGCGTCTGCATCGCGGCCGCGAACGGCGGGAACACCTCGCAGGATTTGAAGACCGGCTACATCATCGGCGCCACACCGCGGGCTCAGCAGCTCGCACTGATGGCGGGTGTGCTCGCGTCCTGCTTTGCGATCGGCGCGACCCTCATCCTGATGAACAAGGGTCTCGAAAGCTACGTCGACGTGAAGATCCCGGTGGATCTCGCCTCACGCCCGGACGGCGTCACCGTCGAGACCGACTCCTACGAACACGCCGGGAAGACCTACACCCTCATCAACGTCATCGGCTCGTCGACCATTCCCGAGGGCAAATACCTCTTCGATCGTTCCACGGGCCAGGTCGAGAAGCAGTGGATTCAGGGCATCGGCTCCGAGCAGGCCACCGCACCCCAGGCGCGGCTGATGTCGGTGGTCATCAACGGCATCCTCAACCGCAAACTGCCCTGGGGCCTGGTTCTCATCGGTGTATTCCTGGTTCTGACTGTCGAACTGCTGGGCGTGCGGTCCTTATCGTTCGCAGTCGGCGCCTATCTGCCGGTCGGAACATCCGCCGCGATCTTCGTGGGCGGTGTGGTCAAGTGGCTCGCCGAACGCGGAGCAGAGAAGTCCCCTGAGGAAGAAACGTCGCCCGGTTCGCTTTACGCCTCGGGCCTCATCGCGGCGGGCGGCATCATCGGTTTGCTGGCGGTCGGTGTGAAAGCGCTCGAGAGCACGGGCAGCGTGCCCGCGAACTTCCTCCACATCGGTGGTCCCTTCGAAACCAACAACTTCGTCGGCGTCCTCGCCTTCGTCCTTCTCGCGTACTCGCTGTACTACTTCGCGCGGAAACCGTTAGATAAGAGCTAGAGCGGCTTGGGAAATCCCGGTGATTCCGAGCTCCGAACTCGGAAGTGATGATTCAGGGCTCCAACATCGCCCCGCAGTACCGCCGGTTGGTCCCCCACGTCACCCCCGCGAAAGCGGGGGCCTAGCGCGGAACTCCGTTCTCACTCGCGAAATGGGTGAGCAATGAGCTCGGCAATTGCAGCTGCGGTTCGTAATCGAAGGTCGCTGATCGCGGGGTTTCCCGGTTGGTAGTGATGCTCGGGGTTTCGCGGAAGCTAACGGACAGCGCGCGCCAGGCCCCGGCTTCCGCCGGGGTGACGTGGGTGAG
>JAYUUU010000546.1:0-4074 GCA_043754395.1 Vicinamibacteria bacterium | reverse complement strand
CGAAAGTGAGGTGGTACCCAAGAGCCTGCGACAGGAAGAGGGCCGCCATGGCGTCATAGAGGACGATGCCGTCGTTGTTGAGATTGGTGCCGACGCAGGCGGAGAGCCGGGACGAGGCATCCGAGATATTCATCTTCGCGAGACTCTGGAGCGTCAAAGGCACGGTGGCGAGCGATGAGTTCATCGACATGCCGGAAAGGATGGCGGGCGCGCCCTCACCCAGGAACACTTTGGGCGAGCGGCGGCCGACGAGCCAGGCGGCGAGGGTGTAGTAGCCGAGGGCATGCAGGGCGAGGCCCGAAACCATGGCGACCACGTAGACGGCGAGATCGCCGAAGACCTTCATCCCGTCTTTCCCTACGACCTGCGCGAGCACGCCGAACACCGCGAATGGAATCGCTTGAATGATCATCCCCAGAACCGCGACCAGGGTCTCGAAGCCTGCTTCGGCGAGGTCGGCAAGACGGAACACGGCCGAGTCGTGGCCGTGTTTGGCAATGAGCCGTCGCAAAGACACGCCGATCAGGATCGCGAGAAAGACCACGCTGATGACATTGCCGTTGTCTTTCTGGAACGGATCGACGAGGTTCGCGGGGACGTAGCCCGAGAGGTTCTTCATCGGGTCGAGGGTGGTTCCCTCGGGCGCTTTTCGAGCGGGTCCTGAAACCGCGGCCTCGATGTCGGCGAGGCGTCCCGCCCATGCCTCGCCCGGTCTGAACGTGTTGATCAGAGTCATCCCGATGAGAAACGCGACGGTGACGTTGATCGCGCAGATCGCGATCAACTTCAAGCCTTGTCGGCCGGAGATGTCGGTGCGAACGAAGGCGTCGACGACACCGAAGAAGATGAGCGGTATCGCCATCGCGCGCAGGAGACGGATCACCAGCAAACCCAGTTCCCCGAGGTGCTGGTTCGTCAAGCCGAAGACGATGGCGCGCTCCCCGAAGGCGAGCCCAAAGATCGTCCCGAGCGCGACTCCGATGAGGACGCGGGCATAAAGAGGGAGCTTCAGGGAGGACACGTCTGCGGACTGTACCGGACCCGCTACCCCGGGTCTAGATCCGTCGCGCGTCAGAGGTCGGCGGCGGGGAGGCGGCCAGACGGTATCCTCGCGCGGATGCAAGGCCTTGGGGGAGCGCTCATCGGAGCTTCGTTGATCGGCGCCTTGATGACGTTTGGCGACTGGGTGTGGGCGCGCTTCACGCTTCCTCATCGCGCCGTATTCGGCGTCGCCCATGGCCTCGTCCTTTGCTGCGGCATCGGGCTCTATCTAGGGTTGCCGCGAAAGGCTGTCGCGCGTGGCGCGCTGGCGGGAGGGGCCATCGGACTTGGAGCCTCGGCACTCTTCTACGTATTGGCTCCTCTTCTCAAATGGGGCGCGATGTTCCCGGCATGGATGGCCTTCTGGATCGCCTTCGGAGTTCTGCTCTGGCGACACCTCGGCGAACCGACCGCTTCACTCGCAGAGTCCGTGTTCCGCGGAGCGATCGCCGCCGTCCTTTCAGGCCTCGCGTTCTATTCGATCTCCGGAATCTGGACGACCCCCAGTCCGGACGGCCCCGACTACCCGCGGCACTTCGCTTCGTGGTCGTTCGCCTTTCTCCCCGGCTTCATCGCCCTGCTCGCCGCGAGACCACGAAGGCGATGAGCGCTTTCGAGGTGGCGCGCGGCCATTCGGCGCGTCATGACGCGAAACATTTATCGCTCCGCGAAACCATGCAACTCCCCACCCTGCGCATGCTTCGCGAGCATCCCGCAGGCCGCGTGGATATCCGGTCCGCCTGAATACCGGCGGACGAACGGGATGTTGTTCTCCGAGAGAGCGTTCAGGAACTCTCCGCGTTCGGAGTCGCCCGCGCGTGTGAACCGGCCGGTGGGGTCGTTCACGTCGATCACGGAGAGGCGCACTCGCTCGCCCTTGAACAACCGGCCCAGTTCGCGAGCCTCGTCGGCTCCGGTGTTCACACCCGACATCAGGACCCACGCGAGGTTGATGACGTTGCGCTGACGCCTTGAAAGCCGCTTCATCGCATCGGCGAGTTGATCGACCGGCCATTTGCTCGCAACGGGCAGAAGCGCCTCGCGTTTTTCCGGATGGGCGGAGGTCAGGGAGAGGATCAGCCGATAGGGTCGGCCTTCGTCGATGTAGCGCTCGATCATCGGCAGGAGGCCGACGGTAGAGATCGTGATGCGATCGCTGCCGATGCGTCCTCCGCACGGATGCCGCAAGACGTCCGCCGCGGTCATGACGTTCTCGTAGTTCTGAAAGGGCTCGCCCTGCCCCTGAAACACCACCCCCGTGACCGGGCGCTCCGGCGACTCACTTCGCACCCGAAGCACCTGGTCCACGATTTCCCACGGCTCGAGGTTGCGCTCGAAACCCATCCGGCCGGTTTCGCAGAAGGCGCACTTGAGGGCGCACCCTGCCTGCGAGGACACGCAGACCGAGAACCGGGGCTGCTCGAGGGGGATGCGGACGGTCTCGAAGACTCGACCATCGGAGGCCCGAAAGAGGTATTTCACGAAGGGATCGACACCGCTGCGACGCCGATCGATGACCTCGAGGCGCGCGAGTCCGCCCGCCGCGAGGAGGGCTTCGCCCTTGGTCTTCTTGAGTCCCGGAATGGCGTCGAGGTTATCCCCGTAGTCGTGGACCAGGCGCGTCACCACGCGGCGCGCCTGCGACATATTGAAGGCGATCTCGGGAAAGCGCTCGACGAGGGCCTCGGGGGTGAGGCCGCGCAGGTGAGGAACGTTCACCCGAGCGACGATATCAGCGGGAGGGAAGACTCCAGCGGTCTCGCGCGGATTGGCCCGGGTCTTCCTGCTCTCGTCTCAACACGATCGAGAGGATGCTCGCGGGGCTCACTTCCTGCACCGATGCGGCCCTGGATTCGATGCGTCGTTGAATCAGGTAGAGCAGGAGCGCCAGAAGAAGAAGCAGGTGAATCGCTCCGCCCGCCGCATAGCCGCTGACGGAGCCCACCACCCAGAGGATCAGGGAAACGAGGGCAGCGGTTCGCATGGGCCATGTTGGCCGGTTCGACGGATCGGCTCTGTGCGGTCTCCAACATTGGCTTGACGGGTTTCGTTATTCTCCAGCCCACCATGACCAAACGCGGACTCCGCACTGCCCTCGGCTTGAGCTTCGCGGCTCTCGTCCTCTCCCTTCCTCAAAGCACCTCGGCCCAGCCTCGCGGCGACGACATGAAGCCCGCGCCGAATCGCAGACTTGACGAGGGCAAGGGTCCGTTCAAGAGCCTGGTGATCCGCGGAGGCATGCTGATCGACGGAACCGGCGGGCCGCCTCGCGGGCCGGTCGACATCGTCATCGAAGGCAACCGCATCACCCGGGTGAGGCCGTCCGGAACGGCGGGCCTGCCCCTCGCCGCCAATCGCGAACCCAAAAACGCCGACTTCGAAATCGACGCCACCGGCCACTACATCATGCCGGGCTTCGTTGACCTTCACGTTCACGCCGGAGCCAAGCCCAAGAATGAGGATGCCGAATACGCCTACAAGCTCTGGCTCGCCCACGGTGTCACCACGGTACGCGGTGTGCCGCTTTCCGACCAGGACTTCTCGTCGAAGGAGAAGGACCGAAGTGCCCGCAACGAGATCGTGGCGCCGCGCATCTTCAACTACCAGCGCGCCGGGCAGGGCTGGGGTAAACCCGCGCCCGACACGCCGGAGGCCGCGCGTGAGTACGTCCGCTGGGCCGCCGCGAACAACATCGACGGATTGAAGCTCGGCGCGCATCGGCCCGAGATCATGGCGGCGCTCCTCGATGAAGCGAAGAAGCTCGGCCTCGGCTCCACCGCTCACCTCGACCAGGGCGGCGTCGCCCAGATGAACGCCATCAAAGCCGCGCGCCTGGGCCTCGGAACGATCACGCACTTCTACGGGCACTTCGAATCGCTGCTCAAGGATTACGTGGTTCAGCCTTATCCCGTGGGCCAGAACAGCAGCGACGAATACATGCGCTTCGGCCAGGTGGCGCGCATCTGGGACAAGATCCACACTCCGGGCGGCCCCGAATGGAAGGCCTACCTCGAGGAGCATCTCAAGCTTGGA
>JAYUUU010000545.1:0-5173 GCA_043754395.1 Vicinamibacteria bacterium | reverse complement strand
AAAAAGAAAAGGCCAGACCCTTGGGGCCCGGCCGATTCTCCTTCGAGGCGGTTCTTACTTGATCTTGTAGGTCTTGTCCGGAAGCTGCTCGCGGTGAGCATCGTGGCACGCTTTGCAGGTTCCCTGCAGCGCTTTCACCGCGTCGGTGGTGCCGGCGACGTCGTTCTTGGCGGCGGCGGCCGCAACCGCCAGGGCGGCGGCGCGCGAGGCCTTGTTCATATCGACCGCGTCCTGGGCCTTGCGCGCGACCCAGAAGGCGTCGATGCTGGCAAGCGCCGCGTCGATGGCCTTGGCCCCCGCCACCGCTCCTCTCAGATCGCCCGTGCCCTCACGCACGGACTTGCCGACGGCCTGCATCCCCGCGAGAGTGTCCTTCATCGCCTTCTGGTAGTCGGCCTCGGTGACGTCAGCCGCCTTGACCGCGGGCGTCGTGAGCAGTGCGAAAAGCAGCGCAATGATTGTGGATTTCCTCATGATTCTCCAAGACTCCTATGAAAGTGTTGTCCCGCCCGATCCTGCGACAGTGTGCGGGGATTATCTCCCTTTTCCGTCGGCCGATGTAGGGGCGCCACCTCACGCTCAGAGGCCCGGGAAGGCGAGAATGAAGCCGATGAAACGCGTCCTCGTGCCCTTGGCCCTCATCGTGAGTCTTACTGCCTCTGCCGCGGCCCAGGAGGCAGCCCCGACCGCACCCATGCCTTCGCCGACGCCTTCAGTTGTGGAGCCCGCCGCGAAACCGAAAGCCAACATGGTCGACGCGACCCTTGGCCTCGCCTGGGGTGGCCCGACGCGACTCACCGGATCGGCCACGCTCATGTGGGGTCAACCGAGGATGCTCGTCGCCTTTTCCCCGGGCAAGCTGATTCAGATAAGGGGGGGAACGCGCGGCGGCCAGGTCGGCATTGGCCTTGTTTTTGGCGTCTTCGAAGATTCTTTGATCAAGCCTTCCGGACTGGCGGTGACGCTCAAGGCGGTCGCGATTCGCAGCTGGCGCGACCCCACGGGGGTGACAAACGGCCACACCTACGCCGGTTTGGAGAGCGACATCGTCCTGCTCGGAATCCGGGGAAGTCTTGGCTACGCGCGGAAGGTGAGCGGAACGGGTGGGCCCGACGGACGCTTCTTGTGGTCTCTCGGGCTGGGGCTTTAGCTCACCCGCGGTTACGGCTTCAGCTTGATGCCCGGAAGGGCGGCTCGCTGCTTGTCGTACAGCTGATCGAGGCCCGTCTGCGCCGCTTTCATCATGTCGTCGAGATCGGCCTTCGAGAAGGGCTTCTGCTCCGCGGTGCCCTGGACCTCGACGAAAGCGCCTGAGGCGAGACCCACCACGTTCATATCGACTTCCGCGGCGGAATCTTCGATGTAGTCGAGGTCGACCACGGTGGCCCCCTTCACCCGGCCGACGGAGATCGCCGCGACCTGATCGCGCAGCGCCGCCATCGCGCCGATCTTTTTAAGAGCCAGGACGAGAGCCACGAAAGCGCCGGTGATCGATGCGGTGCGCGTCCCGCCATCGGCCTGGATCACGTCGCAGTCGATCGTGAGCGTGCGTTCGCCGAGCGCTTTCATGTCCAGCACGGACCGCAGCGAACGGCCGATCAGGCGCTGAATCTCGTGGGTGCGGCCGGAAGGCGACCCCTTGGTGACCTCGCGCGCGGTCCGAGTGTGTGTGGCCCGCGGCAGCATGGCGTATTCCGCGGTCAGCCAGCCTTCGCCCTTGCCGCGGAGGAACTGGGGGATCCGGTCCTCCACGCTGACCGTGGTGATCACACGCGTATCGCCGAAAGTGATGAGGGCCGAGCCTTCCGCGTGTTTGGTGGGAGAGGGCTCGATGGTGATCGCCCGGAGTTCGAGCGACCGTCGACCCGAAACGCGTACGGCCAGTTCAGCCGCGAGGCCGGGGTCTTTCTGCTTGAGGATGTCGCCGATTGAAGTCATGTCCGGCGATTTTCGCACTCCGTCACGGCGCGAGCCGCGTTGGGGGAGCGGGGCAGCGCCTCACGGACCGGGCTTGGTTGCCGGTTCGAGGCCGTATAGCTTTCGATACTGATCGCGCGCGCCGAGAATGATCATCACGTAGTTGCGGGTTTCCGTGAAGGGAATCGCCTCCGCGAATTCATCGGCACGGATGCCGGGGTTCGGGGCGAGCCACCGCGCGACGCGGTGCGGCCCGGCGTTGTACGCGGCGAGGGCCGCCTCGGGGCGGGAATCGAAGCGCTCCATCATCTGCTTGAAGTATCGCGTGCCAAACGTGAGCGATATCTCGGGCTCATGCAGCATCTTCGCGGTGAACCGCTTGCCGAATTCGCGGGCCAGCGGTTTTCCCGTGTAGGGCATGATCTGCATCAGGCCGCGGGCTCCGACGATGCTCTTCGCCCGCTCGTCGAAGGTCGATTCCTGACATACGAGTGCCGCCACCAGGGCGGGGTCGAGGTTCTCGCGCAGGGCCGCCGCCTTGAGCGCGTCGCCGTGCTTGAGGGGATAGATCGTCGTCCACACGTAAGCGGGGAGATCCTTGATGGCGGCCGAGACGTACTCGGGGCGCGCGCGCTTCATGTAGATAATCGCGCTACGGAGATTGCCGCGATCGGCCTCGATCAGCGCGCGAGCCTCGAGAGCGGCGCTGGTATTGCCGGCGCTCCTTAATTCGTCGATGGCCTCAGAGTCGAAGCCTATGAGCAGCAGCTGTCGCAGCCTCGCCTTGAGCGTTCCCGGCAGCTCTTCCTGACGCCAGCCGAAACCGACACTCGCCACCTGAGTCGTCGACGGAGACCCCGCGGGCAGGCGGGAAGCCTCGCCGCTCGCAAGCGTCCCGTACCACGTGTTCTTGAAGCGGTCGGCGGCTTCGCCCAAAAGTACGCTCGCGCGATCGGCCTCACCGTTTCTAAGGCGCGCTATGCCCGCCCAATAGAGGAAACCGGCGGGCGCCTTGGCTCGCCGCGCCATGACCTCGAGGGTTTCGGCCGCGTCTTTCGGACGGCCCGAACGAAGAGCCTCGAAGGCTGAGCGCATGGCCGAGTTCTCCGCGTAGCTGCCGCCCCCGAATTCATCGACCAGCCGCCGGTAGTAAGGCGCCGCCTGAGTGTAGAGGGCGTCTTTCTGGAAGAAGGTGGCGAGAGAGTACAAGGCCTCTTCCGCGGTTTGCGTGCCGGGAAAAGCGACCACCACTTCGTTGAGACGGGTGGCGCGCTCGGACTCGGGCGCCATGCGCGCAAGCGTGAGCTTCGCGTCCGCACTCACGGGCGAGGTGTCGGCCACGGTCGCGAGGAGGGTCTTTGCTTCACGAGTGTCGGTGCGGGAGAGGCCTTTGCCGAGCGCCACGACCACCTCGTCGACGCTGCCTTCGACTGCTTTGTGAGCCTTCAACCGGCGCAATTCAGCTACCGCGGAAGTTCGCTGTCCGGCATTCAGCAAGGCCTTCGCCCGGGCGAGACGCCTTTCGAAGTCCTGCCGGGAGGTGCGCTGGGCGTGGGAACCTGAAGGAGCGAGCAGGGAGGCGATGTGGCTTTCCGCGGTCTGCGACTGCTGCGACGTCGGATAGATGCGCTCGATTTCTTCGAGCCGGGTGAGGGCGTCGTCGCGCGAGCCCTGGGCGAGAAGCGCCTCGGCGAGATCGAGGAGGACATCCGCATGGTCCTGACGGCAGACCGCCGTGGCCTCGGAGAGCAGGGTGACCCGCCGCGCGCCCTGCTTGATCTGCTGAAGTGCCGCCGACGCACCGAGGCGGGCGCTGCAGGCGACATCATCCGATTGTGCGGCATCCACCGCGCGCAGATACGCGGAGGCCGATCCTCCGAAATCGCCCGTGCGCGCCTTCGCCCGCGCCAGAATCATGAGGGCGCGGTCGCCGAGTCCCGTGCGGTCGATATCGACGTGGCGGGCCGCTGCCGCTGCCTCGTCGAACCGGCCCAGGGTGAGCGAGGCGTTCGCGACCAGAACCTGAGCAAGGCCTGAAACCTCCTCGCCCGCGTTATCCGCCGATATCTTTCTCAGCCTCTGGACAATCGGCGCTCGAACACCGTCCCGAAGTTCAAAGGCGGCTGCGACCAGGGCCGCCTCAGCCGGAGTGAGAATGGGCCGCAAAGACTCGAGCTTGTCGACGCCGCCCTGAGCCCGAACCGGGGCCGACGCAATCGACCCGCCCGCCGCGAGCGCAACGAGAACGAGGGAAGCGGCCAGCAGGCGTTTCCCGAGCGCGCGATTCCGCGCTCCGAAGGTTCTCGCGAAACTCTTCAAGGCCGCGGTTTTACTACATCGGGCCAAGTGCCGATGGGTCTCCGCCGGCGAGAAGCCGGACAAGTTCATCGTGGAAGTAGTTGGTGTTGTTCCGAAGCCCCGGGGAAATGCGGTCGTGGTACATCTGACGACCGCGTTCGATGTCTTCCTTGAGGCGGGAGTGGAGGTCTTTAGCCTTACGCCCTTCCGTGACCTTCGCTTCGTTGTAGAGCTTGATCTCGCTCACGATCAGCCGCGCGAAACGCTTGGCGTCCTCGTGGGCCTTCGTTTCCTCGGGAGAGAGGGCGGGGGCCGCCGGGGCGGGGGCGGGCTTCATCTGCGACATCTGTTGCCGCATCTGATCCATCTGCGACGCGGTGAACATCACGGTGCCGGCGCCGTCGGCTTTCGGGGCAGCGGCGGGCGCAGAAGGCGGCGGAGGCGCCGGTGCCGCGGCCGCGGCAGGCGCCTGCATCGAGGCGACCTGCGCTGGAGTGAACATCACTGTCCCTCCCGCATCGCCTCCGGGTGCTGGAGCCGCGGCGGAACTCATGCCCGGTTGCACAACGGGGGCCGCGGGACGGGCTCCGGGAGTGCGCGGAACGAAGGAGAGGAGGTCTGTGGTCTTGGCGGCGAAACGGACGAGCGCGTCGATGAACGCGGCCTGCGGATCGGCCATCGGACCGGTGGTGTCACAGTACAAGACTGCGGCCAGCTTGTCCCGGAGCACCATGGGTGCGGCGAGCGCCGAGCTTCCGAGGTTGCCCATGCGTTGGAGCGCCTGGGCGGTCTGTCCGGCCTGGGCCGGATTGAAGAGAACCGGTGCGCGGTCGGTGTGCACGGTCTTGAAGATCGTGTCGTTCGCGAGCGGTATCTGGATCTGCTTCACTGCTTCGTTCGAGTCGAAGCCCTTCGAGTACCAGCCCACCGCGTTCGTGCCCTTGATGATGAACATCGC
>JAYUUU010000544.1:0-5539 GCA_043754395.1 Vicinamibacteria bacterium | reverse complement strand
CGTCGAGGGACATCTGGCCTTGGGGCATGTTCTGGTCGACGGCAGATACGTGGACGAGGACACCGCGAGGCAGGCAAGCGGAATGGTTCGCTTTGAAGGAAGTTGGATGACTCCCTCCGAGCAGGACTCGATTCTTCGCGGACGCGAACAGCGCAGGGATGACGACCGTCGAGTCGAAGACGCCCGCCGCGCCACGCGAGACGCCGAGGAGCGAGCGTTGCGGGCCGAGCGCGAGGCCGATCGCGCCCGCGCCGACGCCGCCAACGCCACGTCGCCCTGGGGTTATGGCTCGAACGTTTCGGTGGGGTCTCCTTACTGGGGTGGTTACGGCGGCACCGTTCCCCGCTACCGGCATCAGCCTCGCCCCGCGCCCATGCCGACACCTATGCCTCAAGCTCCGCCGGTCCGCCCGAGTTCGATACGGTAGCTGAGGGGGTCGCGCAGTCGTCGCGCGCGGTTGGGCTCGCGCTGCGAGAACCTACGACAGCACTTCGTCGCGGCCCTGGAGCACTTTGTACTCTTCGGCGCGTAGCTGTTCGAGCCCCTCTTCTCGCGCGGTGCGAATGACTTCGGCCATCCGGTGCGCGGGGTGGAAGCGAGGGACGAAGACAAAGTGGGCGCCCGCGTCATACAGCGCCCGCGCGCCCGAGATTGTTTCGGAGGCCACGATTATCGTCGCCTTCGGACAGGTGCGAAGGAGCTGCTTCAACAGGCGCTGATTCGACGTGCCTTTGAGGATCGAATCCGGAAGAGTGCACACCACCACCTCGGCGTCATGGATCGCCGCGTGATGGAGGGTCTCCTGACTCGCCACGTCACCGTAAAGGCAGGCCACGCCGCGCCGCTTCAGTTCGTCCAGGACTTCGGGGTTGAAGTCGATCACCTGGATCTCGTGAAGCATTGAGTCGGGGTGGTCCTGACGCTCCTCCATTTCGAATTCATGGAGGATCGAACTCGCATCACGGTAGAAGCCGAGGAACACCACCGCCGCCTCGCCTTTCTTCCCCTCCGTCTCGGGTGTCGACCCCTTGTCCGCGAGCCCCATCGATTTAAGGCGGGAGGTCAGGGATCTCTCGATCTCGTGGTTCGCGGCGATCGCGTAGGTGGAGCCCACCGAAGTGAGAGCGAAGGTGAGCGTCAGCATGGCGACGGTGTCGGCCGAAATGTGTCCGAGGGAAAGGCCCAGAGCCGCGATGACGAGAGAGAACTCGCTCATCTGTGACAGGTTGATCGTGGGCAAAAGGCTCGTGCGCAGGCCCTGGCCCGCCCGATACAGGATCGGGAACACCGAAAGGAACCGGCCGATCACCAGAAACAAGGATGTCGCCACCGCGATCGCGATCAACTTCGGCGTGGGCACGGGAATCTGCATTCCGAGAGCCACGAAGAAGAGGGTGACGAAAAAATCGCGGATGTTGATCACCTTGGCGATGACGTCGAGGTTGTAGGGAAGGGTCGAAAGGCCGACACCCGCGATGAGAGCCCCCATCTCGCGCGAAAGGCCGAGGGCGCTCGCGACGCCGCTGATCAGGAAACACCAGGCGAGGGCTGTGACGAGCATCAGCTCCGGGACTTTGGCGATAAAAGCAAAAAGACGCGGCAGGAACATCCGGCTCGCGCCAAGAGTGGCCCCGATAAGCCAGACGCCCTTGAAGAGGGACGTTCCGACCACGAGGGGCGAGGGATGGAGGAGGCTCGGCTGGATGGCGAGGACGAGAATCGCCCATACGTCCTGGAAGACGAGGACACCCAGCGTCAGCCGGCCTGGGAGGGTCGAAAGCTCGAACTTGTCGTAGAGCAGCTTGACCACGATCATCGTGCTGCTGAGCGACACCGCGACCGCGGCATAGAGCGCGTCGAAGCGACCATCGCCCTGCGGGAGACCAACCAGAAGGAAGAACGGAATGGAGATGGCGAGCCCGATTGGAAACTGCAGGACTCCCGCGAGGATCAACGATCGCCCGGCGCTCACGAGCTTCGCCACGTCCATTTCGAGGCCGATGATGAAGAGGAGGAGGATGAGGCCGATCTCGGAGATCAGTTCAATCGTCTCGTGATCGTGGACGAGGCCCAAGCCCATGGCCGGGCCGACCGCGACGCCGGCGAGCAGATACCCGAGGATCAGCGGCTGCTTGAGCAGACGGGCCAGAAGCGCGATCGCGGTTGCGGCGACGATCGCGGTGGCGATGTCGGAGAGGATCTGGACGTCGTGCATGGTTCTTGGGGGACCAGGAGACTACAACGAGTTACCGAGTGTGGGCCCGATTCTCGGAATGCAGGCCTCGCGGGTGATGCCATAATCACGGCAATGGAGCGCTCCAATCCTGACGGCCCTCTCGGTTCGAGTCCAGAGCACATGAGCCGCCTCAAGGTCGCCATCATCGGCGGCGCCGGGGTGCGGACGCCGCTGCTGGTTCGCGGCCTCAGCCGTTCGGGCCTGCCCATTGAGGAAGTTCGGGTCTTCGACGTGGATAGCGATCGATTGGGCCTCATAGCTCCCCTCATCGAGCGAGTGGCGGGCGTTCGTGTGAAGGTCTCTTCAACCGTGGCCGAGTGCGTCGCGGGCGCGCACTTCGTGATCGCCAGCATCCGGCCCGGTGGAATTGAACGACGAGCGCGTTACGAACAGGTCGCACTCGACCACGGCGTGATCGGGCAGGAGACGGTGGGTGTCGGCGGCTGGGCGATGGCGCTCGCCACCATTCCCGCGATGGTTGAGTACGCGAAGCAAGTGGCGACACACGCGCCCGACGCGTGGATGATCAGTTTCACCAATCCGGTCGGCATGGTGACCGAGGGTGTGCTCAAAGGCGCGCGCGTTCCAATACTGGGTATCTGCGACACTCCGACCGAGCTTTTCGAGGAAATCGCCCACGCTATCGGTGTCCCCTCGTCCGAGTGCTCCTTCGACTATCTCGGCCTCAACCATCTGGGCTGGGTGCGCGAGGTGTGGGTTCGAGGAGAGCCGCAGATGGCGCGGATTCTCGCGGACGAAAAGACGCTCGCGAAGGTCTATCGTGCGCCGCTCTTCGAAACCGCGCGCCTCCGCGAGATCGGAGCTCTTCCTACCGAGTACGTGTACTTCTACGAACGGCCCGAACGCGCCCTCGCCAACACTCTCAAGGCTCGAACATCGCGAGGCGCCGAAGTGGCGCGAATGAACGTGGCGTTGTTCGATGCGCTGAGAGCCTTGAAGGAGGACCCGGTCTCGGTCTACGAGGCTTATCTCGCCGAGCGAAGCGGCACCTACCTCTCCCTCGAAGGCAAGGGGAACGCGAGCGAACGCGTTGCCCCAAGCGAAGCGGCGCTTCTGAGCGGTTACGACAAGATCGCGGTCTCCGTGATCCAGGCGATTCACGCGAACACGGGCTCGGTGATTCCGCTCTCCGTTTCCAATCGGGGAAACGTGAGTGGCCTTCAAGACGACGACGTGGTGGAGGTTCCCTGCCTCGTGAACGGAAACGGGGCTCATCCCCTTCATGTCGGAGCACCTCCCCAGAGCGTCCGCGCGATGCTCAATGAGGTGAAAGCCTACGAGCGGGCGACCGTGGCCGCGGCTCTCAGCGGGTCACGCGACGAGGCGGTAGCGGCACTGGCTCTCAATCCCCTCGTCAAGGACCCGGCTCTCGCGGCTCGTCTCGCGGAGGCGCTGCTTTAGCTCACCGCACTCACCAGAGGCCTCTGAGACCCATGACCGATCACGCTGAATCCGGGCACCTGCGACGCGGCATGGGCCTTCTGCCCGCCACCGCCACCAACATCATCGGGATGGTGGGTGTCGGCCCGTTCCTCGTGATTCCGTTCATGATCAACTCGATGGGCGGGCCGCACATCCTTTATGCATGGATCGCGGGCGCCATCCTCGCTTTCGCGGACGGTCTCGTCTATTCGCACTTCGGCGCGGCCCTTCCCGGAAGCGGCGGCTCTTACCTCTACTTGCGCGAGGCCTACAAGCCATTCAAGGTCGCGGGGTTACCCATGGGCGACATGCTGGCTTTCGTCTTCATCTGCCATGTGATCCTCGTCGCCCCGCTATCGATCGCGAGCGGTGGCGTTGGTTTCGCCGACTACCTCCGCTTCTACTGGACCGACATGACATCGCTTCAGCACGATCTGGTCGCCGGAGGCCTCTGCGTCTTCGTCACCGCTCTGTTGTGGCGGAAGATCGAGGACATCGGGAAGCTGGCGGTCATCCTCCTCGGTTTCGTTTTCCTTACCGTGGGCTGGGTGATCGTAGCGGGTCTTTTCAAGTTCTCCTGGGCCCAGGCCTTCGCATGGCCGGCCGCCGCGTATGAGTACAACGCGGACTTTTTCGCAAAGCTCGGGGCCACCGCGATTCTCGCCATGTACAGCTACGGCGGCTACAACCAGGTGTGCAATATCGCGGAGGAGGTGAAGGACCCGGTCCGGACGATGCCTCGGTCGATCATCCTTTCGATCGTGGTCGTGGCCTTCATCTATATGGTGATGTCGACGGTGATCCTCGGGATGGTGCCGTGGCAGGAGGCGAAGGAGTCGCGCACCATCGCCTCGCTCTTCATCGCGAGAACGTTCGCGGACCCTGGCCAGGGACAGATCGCGGCCCTCATCATGACCGTGATGATCCAATTCGTCGCCGCGGCCTCCCTTTACGCGGTGATCCTCGGATACTCGCGGATCCCCTTCGCGGCGGCGCGCGAGGGTCAGTTCTTCAAGGTGTTCGCGGCCCTGCATCCGACCAAGGCTTTCCCTCACGTGGCTCTTCTGACCGTGGGTCTGCTCGCGGTCCCCTTCTGCTTTTTCTCCCTCGGCCAGCTCGCGACGTGGCTGATCCAGGTGCAGGTTCTCTTGTGCTTCCTCTGGCAGTGCGCGGGCGTCATCCTCCTCTACCGTCACCGCAAGGATCTCCCCCAGCCCTTCGTGATGTGGCTCTACCCCTTCCCCGCGATCCTCTCGTTCGCGCTGTGGCTCTACATCTTCCTCTCCGGCTCCACGAACGGAATCATCTTCTCGTTCTGCTACCTCGCTGCCTCGATCGCCGCGTATGTGGCGTTCCGCTCACATCAGATGAAGAGCCAAACAGCCTAGTTGTGGCCCGCGTGGCCGGCCATCGAGGGTGCGCGCCGCAGCGTGGACGTCGGCTGCGTCGGCACTGTGTTCTCGAAACGATGGAATCGTGTGCCTCCTTAGCCTCCTCGGTTCGCGCGAAGGTCGCAGACGGACCTGGGTGACTCGCGCTCAACGCCCCGCTCGCGTGCGCGACCCTCGATGGCCGGCCACGCTCCATCCTCGCGCAAAGTCGGGACTTCAGAAATCGGGCCGCTCGCGCGAAGGGTCCAAGCAGCGGGCTCGGGAAGCAAGTGGGTTGCTTGCGACGGGGCGTAGAGGCGAGTCACAAAAGTCCGTTGGTACCTTCGCCGAACCGAGGAGGGTAAGGAACACACGATTCCATCGTTTCGCGTTCCAGTGTGACGCACCCGACGTCCCCGGCGCAGCAACCCACTCGCTTCCCGGGCCCGCGGACGACCACTACCAAGGTGCGCGACTAGGAGGTCACTGA
>JAYUUU010000543.1:0-10289 GCA_043754395.1 Vicinamibacteria bacterium | reverse complement strand
CGGGGGTTGCCCGACAACGAGGCCTGCACCGCTTTTGCGGCAAGCGTGCCCGTGGCGACAGCATGGGCGATGCCCTCGCCCGTGAAGGGGTCAAGAAAGCCGGTTGTGTCGCCGCAGGCGATGAATGGGCCCATGGCCTGGCGTCTCGATTCCAATCGAAGGGGTCCGGCGACGCGAATGGCGCCTTGCACTCGCGCGTTCCCGATCCGCCGCGCCACCTCAGGGAACCGCTCGATGTCGCGTTGGAAATCGGTCTCGATCGTATCCGGCCTCATCTCGAGTCGAGTGGTGAAGAGGACGTAACAGATGTTGGCGCTCGTTTTCGACAGCGGCGCCAGGCCGCAGTAGCCCCCGCGGCCCACCTGCATCTCGGCGAGGTCGCTCAGGTCCGAGACGCCCTCGCAATGGGCCCGAACCGCGAAACGATTGCGGCCGCGCGATGGCGCATCTGCTTCGATGAAGCCGATCTGGCGCGCGATGAAACTTCGGCGGCCATCCGCAATGATCACGCGCCGGGCTTCGAAGCGGGTGGTGGAACTATGCCCAGCCTCCCGGACGGAAATCGCCGCTCCGCCACCGAGAGTGGTCTCCGCGGCCGTGGCCTCGAGACCCTCGATTACGCGAACACCCCGGCTTCGTGCCATCGACACGAGCTCGTTGTCGAGGAGGGTCCGGCGGGCCACAAGGCCGATGCCACCTTTGCCGCCTGAGTAGTGGCCGCTGAACGTCTTGCCGTGCGGCGATCGAAGGCGCATGCCCCGAACCTGCATCGACTCGATCGGAGCGCTTGCGGAACTCACCTCTCCTGCTGGCCACATACCAATGGCCTGAAGGCGAGAGATGGCGCCGGGCGACAGACTTTCGCCGCAGACTTTGTCGCGGGGAAAATGCGCGCGGTCGATCAGGGTGACGCCAATGCCCGCGGAAGCCAGCTGGAAGGCCGCCGTGGCACCCGCCGGACCGCCCCCAACAACTACGACGTCGTTGGGACGCGGGGTCATTCGCGCGACAAGGCGGGCGCCGCCGCTCCGCGCCAAAGGCTTAGTTCGATGGCGAAGCCGGGGCCGAAGCCGATGCCCAGCGCCAACGCATTGGGCCGAAGATCCCCAAGCACTCGCTTAAGCACGAAGAGGATGGTGGCGGAACTCATGTTGCCGTGATCGTGAAGCGTGGACCTTGAGGCCTCGAGTTGAACCGGGGAGAGGCCGAGTTCTTCCGCAGCGACATCCATGACTTTCCGGCCGCCGGGATGAATCGCGAACCCTTCGATTTGATCGAAACGGATCTGCTGCGTATCGAGGAACTCCGTCACCATCGGGCGAAGGCGGCCGCGGAGGAAGTCGGGCAGGCGCTTGTCCAGGACGAGCTTGTAGCCGGTTTCCACCACTTCATAGCCCATGGCTCCCAGACTGTCGGGCATGAAATAGCTCGCGGCCGCGATGAACTCGGCGGAAGTAGCCGCTGCATTGGAGTGCTTGGCGCCCAGCAGCACCACCGCGCCCGCACCATCGGCGAAGAGGGCGGCAGCAACCATGTTCGTCGCGGAGGGGTCCCGGGCCTGAAAGGTGAGCGACGAGAACTCGAGGGCGAGAACGAGGGCCGCGTGATCCGGGTGCGCCTCGAGATAGTCGCGCGCGCGCGCCAGGGCCACGGCTCCGCCCGCGCAGCCCGCCTCAGTGATCGGAAGCCGCACCAGGCGGGGCCCGAGGTGAAGCGCGTTCGCGACGTGAGCATCGACTGCGGGGATCATGAATCCGGTGCAGGAGGTTGAAACCACCAGATCGACGTTCTTGAGTCCGGCCCGGGCGAGCGCTGAACGGGAAAGTGCTATCCCCGTCTCGATCATGGCTTCCTGGTACACCGCGTTCCGTTCGGCGAATGTGCCGTCGACGAACACTTCCCGAAGCGGCTTCAGTGACGAGCGTCCGCTGACTCCGGCGCGAGAGAAGAGACGCTCCACGGCCCGTGGATCCACATCGGCCCCCGTGGTCTCGAGCCACGCCAGAACTGCCGACGCTACTTCGCCCTGCTCGTGCTTGAACGGAGCGGACAGCGTTTCAATCGTGGCGAGGAATGGCAATGAATCCAGGTGACGGGCGGTGTGAGATGCGAGACGATAGAGGGTCGTAGCGCAAACCAGTGTGCGGTAGCACACGAACTTGCGCCAAACGGGCTAGAACGGAACGTCCTCGTCGGACGCCTGGAAGTCGTCAGCGGGGCCCGGCCCGGGTTCGCCGGATGGCGTGGCGCGAGGCGCGCCATCGCCACGAGAGCCAAGGAGCACGATCCGCGAGTTGAAACCGCTGACGCGGATTTTGGTGACGTTCCGCTTGATGCCGTCCTTGTCGGTGTACTCGTCGTATTTGATCGAACCTTCGACATACAAAGGCTTGCCCTTGGTGACGTAATCGCGCACCACCTGCGCAGTCTTGCCGAAGACCTCCACGCGGTGCCATTCGGTCTTCTCCTGCTTCTGACCGGACTTGTCGGTCCAGCTTTCGGAGGTGGCGAGAGAGAAGTTGGCGATGGGTTCACCGCCCTGTGTGTAGCGGATCTCGGGATCTTTCCCGACGTTGCCGATGAGCGTCACTTTGTTGACTGAGGCCATATGTGTTTCCTTGTTTCGTTTGGTGTCGTAGCTTGAGAGAGAAGTGAAAGGTGAGAAGCCTCAGGGCTGGCCGAGCTTTTCGCGGGCGAGCCGCGCAGCGGGGGCGTTCGGGAAGCGCTCCACGACGAAGCGGTATTCCAGGATGGCCTGGGACTTGCGACCAAGGGCTTCGAGTGCCACGCCCTTTTTGTAGCGCGCGTCGGGGATCTTGTCGCTCGCCGGGAAATCGCGCAGCAGCGCGTTGAATGCGTTCACCGCGTCCTCATACTTGGCTTGAGCCTGAAGACCCTCACCGACCCAGTATTGAGCGTTGTCCGCGAGATCGGTGTCGCGGTAGAGCCGCAGGTATTCGAGGAAGCCCTGAATGGAGAGGTCGTAGTTCTTGCGCGCGTAGTCGCTGTACGCCTGCTGATAGAGGTCTCGAGGGGGCAGGGTCTGGGCTCCCGGCGACGTGCCCGTGCCGCCAAGCGGCGTTGGCGCGGCCGTGGGAAAACCGGAAGGAGAGATGGGTAGAACCGCCTGAGTCGATGCGCCGGAGCGCAATCGGTCGGAAATCTCTGAGAGCCTCTCCTGCTGATCCTTGATCGCCACCATGGCCCGCTCATCCTGAAACTTCAGATCTTGTTGAAGCTTCTTGATCATGGCTGATTGCTCCACCAGGAGGTCGACAATCCGCCGCAGTTCTTTCTGCGACTCGATCCGCGCCTGGTCGGCCTCGGCCACCTGCCCTTGAAGGGTGGCGATCTGCTGAGTGAGGGCCAAAAACTCCTTCTTGTCCGCCCGAGCCGCGGAGGGAAGGATGAGCAGCAGCAACACCGCGATGAGCAGGGGAGTTCGGATGGGATTGGGCTTGAGGTGCACGGTCATGACTTTCGTAGCCTTTTCTGGTTGGTAAAACGATGATAGCGGCTGCCGCATTCGGTTGAGGTCCGATCCACGAAGCCTTATCGAACGGCCTGGCTCCAGTCGGCCATCTGGCTGTTGCCGGGCCCAACCGCCAGGGTTCGCATCCGGCTGCCCATGCGATCGATCTGGGCGAGCTGCCAGGTCCCCCCGCGATTGCACGAAAAGATGAGGTGGCGGCCGTTTGGGGCCCAGGCAGGATACTCACAACTCCCACGGCCGGTGGTTAGCTGACGGACCTGCCCGGTGGCGAGATCGGCGACCGCGATCTCGAAACCGCCGTCCTCGAGCCGCGAGGAGTAAGCGATCTCCGCGAACTCGCGCGAAGGATTCCAGGCGCAGGCGTCGTTGTAGTTGCCGACGCTCGACAAACGACGCAGGTTCAGGCCCTCGTGGTCCATCACCCAGAGTTGCGCCGAACCGCTGCGACCGGAGGTGAATGCGATCTCGAGACCCGACGGGCTCCAGCAGGGAGCGGTGTCGTTCGCGAGCGTGCCGGTGAGGTTGCGCGCGCCGGTTCCATCGATGTTCGCGACCCAGATGTCGAAGTTTCCGCCTCGATCTCCACTGTACGCGACACGCTTGCCGTCGGGCGAGACGACCGGAGCGATGGCCTGGGCATCCGCGGACTCGCGCGTCACGTTCGGGACCACACGGCCTTCGAATATCCAGGACAGGAATATCTGCGGAGATCCCGACCGGTAGGAGGTGTAGATCAAACCCTTGGCTCCCGGCGTCCAGGCGGGGAGGATGGAAATGTTCTGGTTCACGGTCACGCGTCGGACATTGAAGCCGTCGTAGTCGGCGATGTAGAGCTCCTTCCGACCGCGCGCGGGCGGAGGGCCGGACACCGCGGCGGTCGTCCTCGGACCCTTTTCGGTAGCCGGAGGGGTAGAGCCGCGAACGGGCGCATCGCGATCCGACACGAACACCAGCCGGGTGCGCGTCACCGCCTGAATCGAAGCGAGGCTCAGGATGTCTTCCGCCGCCTGATGGGCGAAGGCCCGGAACGTCGCGGCATTGCCGGGTTCGACGCGGCCAGCGTACCTCTTCCTCATGATCGACGACTTGCCGTCGACGCTGAAGCTGCGCGCCTCCACCGCGAAGTCGGTTCCGTTCTGAGTCGACTCGAGGGTCACCAGAATGTTGGCGCCGACCGATTTCCAGTCGATGTAGTTCGGCAGCTTGGGATCGACGGGAGGAAGGGAACGCATCAGCGATTCCGGTATCAGCTGGAAATTCTCGAACTCGAGATCGGCCTTCAGGACCTCACGAACCACGCCGCAGGACGTCCGCAACGGCTCCATGGTGTTGGAGCATGGGGCTATGGCGACACGCGTAGCGGTGCCTCCGATATCGATGATCGGTGGCGGATCTTGTTTCGACGAGGCAACCCCGGCGAGACCGGCGAAGGCGACCGTGACGGTCGCGCTAAGAAACAGGCTTGAAATTCGCATGGACCACCAGGGTCTCCTTGTCGTAAGCGTTTGGAAGCGGCCCAAGGGGCGTACTGAGGACTGCACGTTCAGCGAGCCGATCGAGAGCCGCAGAACCCGAAGACTGAACAACCTCAACCTGATCCACCGAGCCATCGCGATGGATCGTGAACGAAACCATCACGCTTCCCGTGAAGTCGGGACGGATCTGACGCGCCCACGTGGCCCAGATCCGGTTCTTGATGGCCGCGAGATAGAAGCCGAGAGGGCCGACGGGCCCGGTTGTGCCGTCGATGACGCCCGCATCCGGGGCGGTGAAGTCCAACCCGCTCGCCGAAGTGGCGACGCCGGGAATGGGTGCGGCTGTGGCTTTCCCGGGTGTTGCCTTGGCTACTTTTTCGGTCGCGATCTCACGCGACTCTCGCTCCTTCGGTTCCTTGACGCTCCGTTTCAGATCAACCGGCGCCACGCCCTTCTTAATGGTTGGCGCTTCAGGCTTGATCAGCTTCACCGGCGCAGGGGCCGCCACCTTCGGTTCGACCTTCGGCGCTTCAACCGGGGGAGCGGGTGGCGCTTCCGTCGGTACGGCCGCAGGCTCGACGGCCTTCGGAACGCCGCCACCCTTGGGCAGCGGAACGGCGAAACCGTCGATGACGCGAATGACCGGCGCTTTGGGGGTCAGGAGCGCGATGATGAGGATCGCGAAAAACGATGTCGCGTGGGCCGCGCCGGAGAGCAGCAGACCCTTCGAGTGACCCTCGTCCATCAGGGCCTGCCGCGAAGCGAGGACGCGAAGGACGGGATCGTTCACGGTGTCTCCTTGGGTATCTCGTAAGCGAACCCAATACGTTCGACGCCGGAGCGCTTCAAAAGGTCGACCACTTCGATGACCTTGCCATAGCGCACCGCCTCATCGGCGCGGAGATAGACCACCTGAGTCGGCCGGCCCGCCATGTAGGCGCGGATCCGGTCTTCGAGCAGGGGAAGGGCGATCGGTTGGTCGCCGATGAACACGCGTCCCGCGGCGTTGACCGACACGGTCAGGCGATCTTCCGGCTGGTTGTCTACTTGATTCGCGGTGGGCAGGTTGATGTCGATGCCCTGACTCATCATCGGCGCCGTCACCATGAAGACGAGCAAGAGGACCAGAACCACGTCGACGAGGGGAGTGACGTTGATCTCGCCCATGCTCTTGAGCGCGCGCTTGCGCCGGAACGACTGATAGCCGGTGGCAGCCGACCGCCCCGGACCGTTGTCGCCTGATGACGCGAGCCCCGCCATGCCTTCGCCCCGCCTTTAGGTGAAGTTCCTCTCGACCATGCTGATGAACTCCATCGCGAAGTCATCCATCGTGGCCGAAAGGGCCTTCAGCCGATCCGAGAAGTAGTTGAAGAAGAGCGCGGCGGGGATCGCCGCGAACAGACCGGCGGCGGTGGTGATGAGCGCTTCCGAGATGCCGGGTGCGACGACCGCAAGGCTCGCTGAACCCTGGCGCCCGATTTCGCCGAACGCATCCATGATGCCCCACACGGTTCCGAAGAGGCCCACGAAAGGAGAGACACTCGCGGTGCTGGCGAGAAAGCTGAGCCGCTTCTCGAGGCGGGTTTCCTCGATGGATGCCGCGCGGGCGAGCGCGCGGGAGACCGCGTCGAGGCTCTTGATCGAAGGACGCTGGTTCGGCACCCCGCCGGCCGGACGAATCTGCTGATTGATCTCCTGGTACCCCGCCTGAAACATTCCGACCAGGGGGGAGAAGGTCAGCTGGTTCGCGACTGCGTTCACCTCGGAGAACTTCTGGCTCTTTCGAAAGACATCGAGGAACCGCTTCGACTCGCGCGTGGCCCGGGCGAAGGTCGTCCACTTATTGATGATGATCCCGAACGAGATGAACGAGAAGATGAGCAGGAGGACGAGTACCGCGATGGCGGTTGGACCGGAGTGCTTCAGGAAGCCGAGGGCCCCTCCGCCGAAGGCGTCCTGGGCGGCGCTTTGAGCCAGTAGGTAGTGAATCATCATCTGTGTGCTGGTGTCGACCTTTCAGGATCGCACAATATGTTGTGTGGGTCAACGAATGGGACCCGGAGCCGTGAGGGTTCCATGCTACCCTCACGGGCCTTCTTATGCTCCGTGTATTGCGCATCGAAAACCTGGCGATCGTCGCCTCGGCCGAGATCGAATTCGGCCCAGGCCTCAATCTCCTTACGGGCGAAACCGGGGCCGGGAAGTCCATCGTGGTCGACGCCCTTGGTCTCGTGTGTGGCGAGCGTGCGGACGGGGATCTGGTCAGGACCGGGGAAGACAAGGGGACGATCGAGGCCATCTTCGACGTCCCTCGAGGATTCGACTTTCAGGCCCTCGGACTCGGGATCGATGAGCCGGACGGCGAGGTGGCGATCCGCCGCGAGATCCTGGCAACCGGCCGCAGCCGTGCGATGATCAACGGGGTTACGGTTTCTCTGGCCGGCCTCAAGAGCGTGGGTCAGGAACTCGTTCAGATTCACGGCCAGCATCAACATCACGCCCTGCTCAACGCCGATTTTCACCTCTCGTTCCTCGATATGTTCGCGGGTCTTCAGGCCCGGGCCGAGAAAACGCGATCGCTGTTTGGAGACGCCCAGGCCGCAGATGCGGCGCTTCGGGACTTTAGAGAGAGGGCGCGGCAATTCGGCCGGGAGCGCGAGGCCCTTCGCTTTCAAGTCGACGAGATCCGCAAAGCGGCGCTACGACAAGGAGAGGAAGAAGAGCTTCGTGAGGAACGGGCGCGGCTTCGTAACTCGGAGCGCCTCGGAGAACTGACCGCCGAAGCGACTCAGCTGGTTGATGGCAGCGAAGAGGACTCGGATCACTCCTTGCTTTCTCAGCTGCGGTCTCTGGGAAAGCGCCTTGACGAGATCGCCCGGCTCGATCCCTCCGCCATGCGTGAGGCGGCCGGTCGACATGCCGAGGTCATGGCCCTGATCAATGATTGGTCGGCTGAACTAGCGGAGTATGTGTCCTCGCTCGACGCCCAACCCGGCAGAATTGATGAGGTCGAATCTCGGCTCGCTACGTTAGAGCGTCTTAAGAAGAAGTACGGTCCAAGTATTGATGAAATATTGACTTTTCTGACAGACTCAGAGGGTCGTCTCGCCGCTCTGGATGACCCCGAGACCGAGGACAAGCGGCTCGCCAGCGCCTCTGCTGCGGCGTGGGCGGCGTACGTTTCGGCGGCGAGCGCTTTGTCGAAGGATCGACGAACGGTGGCCGCGAAGCTTCAGAAGGCGGTCGCGAAGGAACTGACCGATTTGGCGATGGCGCAATGCCGTTTCGAGGTGCGCTTCGAGCCAAAGGCGTTGAACGCCGAAGTCGACTGGAAAGCGGAAGGTCTCGAAACGGGGGAGTTCTATCTCTCGGCCAATCCAGGAGAGGAGCTCAAACCCTTGAAGTCGGTCGCTTCCGGTGGCGAGTTGTCGCGCGCTTTGCTCGCGCTGCAGTCCCTCCTCAATGCTCAGCCCTCGGGTGCGGTCGTGTTCGACGAAGTCGACGCGGGTATCGGGGGCGCCGTAGCCGAAGCGGTGGGCCGGCGGCTGGCCAGAGTGGCTCGAGAGCGACAGGTCCTCTGCGTCACCCATCTCGCCCAGGTCTCCGCATTCGCCGACCGGCACTACGTCGTCGAAAAGCGCGTGGTCCGCGGCCGCACCATCACGGAGGTGCGAGAGGTGTCAGGCCGCGATCGGGTGCGCGAAGTTGCACGGATGCTCGCGGGCGAGGTGGTGACGGGTTCGGCCGAAAAGAACGCGGAGGAGTTGATCGGTCGGGTTCGCGACGCCGGGTCGAGAGCTTAGGCGCAGCCATGGCCAGGGGGAAGTACTTCATCGAGACGTTCGGTTGTCAGATGAACGTCAACGACTCGGAGAAGGCCGCGGGTCTGCTCGAAGCCGATGGCCTTGTTCGCTCCCAGACGCCCCAGGGCGCCGATGTGATCTTCGTGAACACGTGCGCGGTGCGCGAACGTGCAGCCGAGAAGCTCTTTCATGCGGTGGGCCGCTACAAGACCCTCAAAAAAGAAACGCCCGGCCTCAAGATCGCCGTAGGCGGGTGCGTGGCTCAGCTTCAGGGTCACGAGATCCTCGAACGTGCGCCAGCGGTCGACGTTCTGGTCGGCACTCACAATCTGCAGGACCTGACCCGGCTTCTCCATGAATCCAACGAGTCGGGCGAACGCCGCTCGGCCGTCGACACAAAGGCCGATGCGTTCTCGATTCCGGCCGAGGTTATTTCCCACTCCAGCACGACGCGCGCGTATGTCACCATCGTCGAGGGCTGCAATCACGTCTGCAGCTTTTGTGTGGTCCCCCGGACCCGCGGGAAGGAGGTCTGCCGCTCGCCTGAGAGCATCCTCGCCGAGGTTCGAAGTCTTCTAGGTCGCGGCTATCACGAGATCATGCTTCTCGGGCAGACCGTGAACGCCTACAGGTTCGGGGAGGTTGACTTTTCAGACCTCCTGCGCCTTGTGCACGACGCGGACGATCGGCTCTGGCGACTTCGATTCACCACCTCGCACCCCGGACACGTGGACGAGAAGTTCGCGCGATGTTTTGCCGACCTCCCGCGGCTGTCCCCCTATCTCCACCTGCCGGTGCAGTCCGGATCGAATGCGATCCTTTCGGACATGCGACGCGGGTACACCGCCGATGAGTATCTCGACCGGCTTGCGCTGTTGAGGCGGCACCGCGCCGACCTGGCCCTCACCGCCGATGTCATCGTGGGATATCCGGGAGAATCAGAGGAGGATTTCGACGCCACCTGCCGTGTGGTGCGGGAGGCCGAATATGACGGTCTGTTTATCTTCCTCTACTCGCCGCGTCCAGGAACCACCGCGGTCCGCAAGGCGGACGACGTTCCTGAGGCCGAGAAGAAGCGGCGGTTCAAGGTGCTCAACGAACAGCAGCAGCGACAGCAGCGAACCCGGAATCAAAGCTTCATCGGAAGAGTTGAGGATGTTCTTGTCGACGAAATCGCAGACGGTGACGCGAAAGGGCGAACGCCGCATTTCCGATTGGTGCACTTCGACGTGCCGCCCGATTCCGCAGTGGCACTCGGGGGGCGAGTCCACGTTGAGATCAAGGAAGCGTTTCCTAATTCTCTTCGGGGCGATCTGGTTCCGAGCCTGAACTAAACCTCGCCCCCGTCGATGGCGGGCGAAATGAGACCTGGGTCAACGCGCGCGTGCGAGCTTGGGCGGCAAGCATCACCGCGTTCGGTTTCTTTCATTGACCGCGCGGGAAATCGTTCCTAAGATCCGCGCACAAACATGATCGTTCTCGCGATTACGAATCAGAAGGGCGGCGTCGGGAAAACGA
>JAYUUU010000542.1:0-3424 GCA_043754395.1 Vicinamibacteria bacterium | reverse complement strand
GCCCGTGAGGGAATCCCAAAGAAACCGTGCGCTCCCCGCGTCTTGCTCATGAAAGTTCGATAGCGCAATGAGCGAAACAGAGGCCCTTCTAGCCGAGTTCGATCAAGACCCCGAAGGGGGACTTAGCAAGATCATGGACCGGTTCGAAAAACCTCTTGTCCGACATGCCCGAGCGGTGCTCCTCGATACGGAGATCGCAAAGGATGTGGTCCAGGAAACCTTCATCAGGTTCCTGACCGAAAAGCCGCGCCCCGACAACCTCGGTGGCTGGCTTTACCGGGTTTCGCGCAATCTCGCTCTCGACATTGTGAGGAAGGAGAAGCGCCGCATGCGACTGAACGAGGGACTCGAGGAACGCCACGACGCGTCGCCCGAAACCACCGCGACTTTAAGAGTCGATCTGGGCCGGGCGTACACGAAGCTCACACCTGAGCAACGCGAGGTTGTTTTCCTGAAGGTTCAGGAAGGTCTCTCGTACAAGGAAATCGCCGACACGATCGGAAAGCCCGCAGGCACCGTCGGCTGGATGTTGCATGAAGCGCTCAAAACGTTGGCAACCGAGTTGCGACCGGCTGTAACCGCGGGGGTGCGTTCATGAATTGCGTTCGCGAAGATCTGAGGGCTCACATCACGGATGTGCTCGTGGGTGAGGCTGAAATGTCGGTGAAGGAGGAACTCCTCATTCACCTTGAAAGCTGCGCATCGTGCCGGGCCGACCGGGACGAGGTGGCTTCGGTGCTGGGGCTCTTGAAGGAAGCGCCGCCCTGGGTCGCTTCCGCCGAGGCGGGAGTGGCGGCGGATGGCGCGGATCGTCTGTCGGTGATCCAGAGGCAGAAGATCGAAAGTCTGGCCGCGCCCCGGACGGTTGTGGCCCCGCCCCGGAAGGGCGGAGCTTCGTCGATGTCGTGGCTCGCCATGGCAGCGAGCCTCTCCGCGGTGGGGCTTGCGCTGTTTCTGGCGCGACGGGGGAGCGAGACGCCTCTCGAGGCACCGGCTCCGAGGTCGGCGGCGAGCTCCGTGCAGCAGTTGCCGCAGGCCCCCGAGGGTCCGATGCTGAAGAGCGTAGTCGTCTCGACGCCTGAGCCGATGACCACGCCCGCATCCGTGCGTGAGCGGGTGCCCATGAGCGTACCGGTAGCGCCCGAGGCGATGCAGGAGTTCAACCGGCAGGTCCAGGCGGAGCAGGGGAAACTGCTCGGCCAGGCCGCGGAGGCGAACCAGTATCAGCCTCTCAAGAAGGATGGGGACAAGCGGATTCAGGAACAGGGCGGCGTGGCTGGTGGTGTGGCCGGCGGGATAGTCGGCGGTCTCCCCGCGGAGGCCCGGCCTGCGGCACCGCCCGCTCCCTTTGGCGGAAACATTCCCGCTGCCTCGCCCGCCGTCACCAGCAGAGCCGCAGAGGGTGCAGCCAAAGAAGAGGTTGAGCTAGGGAGGCTCAGCAGGCTTTCGGCTGGCCGGCGAGAGTTGACCAAGGCTGAGCGGGATGAGTTGAAAGCGCTCGGCTATGTCAGCCCGGACCTGCGCGCGGACCGGCCCACGCCGCCGCCTACTCAGGCTCCCGCCGACATGTTCTTCGAAGCGAAGGGCACGAACCCCTTCATCGTTACGGAAGAAGACCCGCAGGCGACGTTCGGCCTCGACGTCGACACCGCGTCCTACACGCTCACGCGCAACTACATCAATCGCGGCCTCCTTCCGCCTCCCGCCGCGGTGCGCGTCGAAGAGTTCGTGAACGCCTTTCCGAATAACGTCGTCGCGGGTCGCGGCCGTGAGTCAGATTCCGCCTTCGCGGTGCGAGTCGACGGCGCGCCGAATCCGTTGCACCCCGGGTATCACATCGTCCGGGTGGCGATGAAGGCGCGCGACGTCGATCCTCGCGAGCGCAAGCCCGCTCACCTCACGTTCGTGATTGACGTCTCGGGTTCGATGGCAAAGGAGAACCGGCTCGGCCTCGTGAAGCGGAGCCTCGCGATGCTGGTGGAGAAGCTCGACGAGCGCGACACGATCGGCGTCGTGGTCTATGGCACGAACGGCCGCCGCGTCCTTGCCCCCACTTCCGTCGCGAACCGGGAGCGAATTCTGGCCGCGATCGAACCACTCACTCCCGAGGGCTCGACCAATCTCCAGGACGGCCTTGATCTTGGTTACGAGATGGCGACGGAGTCGTTCGTGCGTGGCGCTTCCAATCGCGTGGTCCTGTGCACCGACGGTGTCGCGAACACGGGCGTCACCGAGGCCGACTCCCTGCTCGCGAGAATCCGCAACGAGGCGAAGCGCGGCATCGACATGATGGCGCTCGGTTTCGGCATGGGGAACTACAACGATGCCCTGCTGCAGCGCCTCGCGGACGAGGGCAACGGGCAGTACGCCTACATCGACGACCTCGGCGAGGCCCGCGCTTTCTTCCTGCGGAAGCTGACGAGTGTTCTCGAAGTGGTGGCGCGTGACGCGAAGGCGCAGGTGGAGTGGAACCCTGCTCGCGTTGATCGGTATCGGCTGCTCGGCTACGAAAAGCGCGACGTGGCCGACCGCGACTTCCGGAACGACGCGGTGGACGCGGGCGAGATCAACTCGGGTCACAGCGTCACGGCCCTTTTCGAGGTGAAGCTCAAGGGCGGGCCGGGATCTGGAAACATCGGAACCGCGCGCATCCGCTACAAGGTGGACCCACGAAGCGAAGGCGTTGAGTTCGCGCGCGAGATCTCGGATGAAGCGGTGTCGCGGGCGTTTGGCCAGGCGTCACCGGCGTTCCGCACCGCGTACGTCGCGGCCCGGTTCGCAGAGCATCTGCGGAAGAGCTACTGGGTGAAGGACGAGCGCCTCTCTTCCCTCCAGCCCCTCGCCGACGCCTTGCCCGAAGCGCAGGAGACGAACGAACTCGCGGACCTCATCCGCCGCGCCACCAGACTGCAACGTTCCCCGGAAGAATGAACGCTGACGGCGGACGTCAAGTGCCACTCGCCGTCATTGCGAGGAACTCTTCCAGGGAGGGTGACGAAGCAACCCCTGAATCCCAAGTTCGAGATTGCTTCGTGCCCCGAGGGCAGGCTGCGCGCTTGCCTTCGTTCACTGAGCTTCCTCGCAATGACGGCTCGTCTTGATGAACCGAGCGGGCCAGCGTTCGGCTGTCCCTTACACAAACCGCAGGAGCGCGTAGTTCTTTCGTCCCATGCGCAGCACCAGCATCGACTTGCTTGCGAGGTCCGCTGCTCCGAGCTTGCGGTTCACGTCGGCGGTTCGGATGTTGTTGACGTACACCCCACCCTCTTCGATCTTGCGGCGGACTTCGCCCTTCGACTTCGAAAGACCTGACGCAACCACGGCGTCGATGATGGGCAAGCCGGCCTCGAGTTGCGCACGCGGCAGCTCCTGGCTCGGCACGTCCGCGAAGATCTCGCCCAGTTGCGAATCGTCGAGATCCTGA
>JAYUUU010000541.1:0-7288 GCA_043754395.1 Vicinamibacteria bacterium | reverse complement strand
CCCATCCGTGGGCGCCCGGCGCTCCGTTCTGGCTGGCCAAGGGCACGAGCCTTTGGAACACGCTCGGCGAGTACATGCGCGGCGTCGTCAAGTCGGCCGGTTTCACGGAGGTTCGCTCGCCTCTCGCGTTCAACCAGAAGCTCTGGGAGACCTCGGGGCACTGGTTCCACGATCGCGAGAACATGTTCGAGATTCAGTCGGGCGCCGAGGTGATGGCGCTCAAGGCCATGAACTGCCCGGGCCACATGCTCATGTTCGGCGCGGAGAAGCACAGCTACCGCGAGCTTCCGATCCGCTATCACGATCAGAGCGTGCTCCATCGCAACGAGGTCTCGGGGGTCCTCTCGGGACTCACCCGCGTCCGCCAGTTCTGCCAGGACGATGGCCACATCTTCATCACCCCCGACCAGATCGCGGGTGAAGTCGAGAGCGCTTTGAAGCTCGTTCAGCGCGTCTACCAGGACTTCGGTCTTTCCATCGAGATGAAGCTCGCCACCCGTCCCAAAGAGTTTCTGGGCGAGATCGCCACCTGGGACGACGCCGAGGCCCAGCTCAAGAAGGCGCTCGACGCCGCAGGACAGCCCTACTCCCTCAACGCCGGCGATGGTGCGTTCTACGGACCGAAAGTCGACTTCGACGTCACGGACGCCCTGGGCCGCAAGTGGCAGTGCGCCACCATCCAGCTCGACTATCAGCTCCCGCGTCGCTTCGACCTCTCGTACACGGGTGCTGACGGAGCGGACCATCGTCCCATCGTCATCCACCGCGCGATCTTCGGCAGTTTCGAACGCTTCATCGCCCTCCTGATCGAGAACTACGCCGGAGCCTTTCCGGTGTGGCTCGCGCCCGTGCAAGCCATGGTGATTCCCGTAGTCGAAAGCCACAACGAGTACGCGCGCGCGGTCGCGGCCGAGCTGGGCGCTTTCCGGGTCAGGGTCGACGAGCGCAACGAGAAACTCGGCTACAAGATCCGCGAAGCCCAGAGCCAGAAAGTTCCCTACATGCTTGTCGTCGGCGATCGCGAAGTGGCCGAAGGGACGGTGGCCGTCCGGCATCGCTTCAAGGCCGATCTCGGCTCCATGCCCGTCGCCGCTTTCGCTCAAAAGCTCGCAGGACTCATCGCCACTCACAACGTGAACGAGGAGCCATCGTGATTTCCCCCATTTCAAGCTTGGTTACTGACCAGAGGCGCGCCTTCGGGCGGCCCCAGTCAAACACCGGAGGTGCCCCATAGATCCCAAATCCGTCCGCATCAACGAAAAGATCCGCGTCAAGGAAATCCGCGTCATCGACGCCGATGGCGCTCAGCTCGGCATCATGCCGCCCGAGCAGGCGCTCTCCATCGCCATGGAGAAAGAACTCGACCTCGTCGAGGTCGCTCCCCAGGCCGTTCCTCCCGTGTGCCGCATCATGAATGCCGGCAAGTTCTTCTACGAGCAGAACAAGCGCGAGGCCGAAGCCCGGAAGCACCAGAAGCACATCCAGATCAAGGAAGTGAAGTTCCGGCCCAAGGTCGACGATCACGACTTCGACTTCAAGAAGCGCAACGTGGAGCGTTTCCTCGCCGAAGGCAACAAGGTGAAGTCGCTTGTCCAGTTCCGCGGCCGCGAGATCGTCCACTCGCACGTGGGCCTCGACATCCTGCGCAAGCTGGCTGCCGACCTCGGCGCCTCCGCGATCGTGGAAGTGCCGCCGCGTCTTGAAGGCAACATGATGACGCAGATCCTTTCGCCGGGTAAAGAACTCGCGAAGGCCACCGCCAAGGTCAACGACGCGAAGGCCAAGAGCGGCAGCGACAAAGCGAAGAGCGCCAAGGCCGAAAAGACGGAGAAGCCTGCGAAGAAGGCCGAAGAGAAGCCCAAGGCCGCGGCCGAAGCCCCCAAGGCGTAGCTCTAACGCACGAAACGCGGCTCCGGTCGCGTAGAATCCGCAATTCCTCGAGAAACTCAAAAGAAACAATGCGAAAGCCCAAGACAAAAATCAAGAAGAAGACGAAGCGCGCCGCCGTCGCCCGCTTCAAGCTCACCGCCACCGGCAAGATCAAGCGCAACCATTCGATGAAGCGCCACATCCTCACCAAGAAGTCCAAGAGCCGCAAGCGCAAACTGCGAGGCTCAACCCTGGTGTCGAAAGCCGATCACGCCAACGTCAAGGCCATGATTACTTCGTAGTTGAGCTGGGGGGCGTTGCACGGACCCGCCCCCCAGCCCCCCGTCGCTTCGGCCGGAATAAATCCGGCCTTCGCTTCTCCCTCGTGGGATTGCCGATTGGAACAACTGAGGCGGCTGGTTGAGCGTCTGAAGGAGTATGCGGTTCGCTCCTGAGGCGCTCGTTCTGTTTCTGGGTGCCCTCGTGGTCGCGACGCACGCCTCGGCGCAGGTGAGGGAGTCCTCTCCCACGCCTTCGCCCTCCGCGAATCCGTCGCCAACCCCGAGTCCAAATCCCCAATACCGGCTCTTGCAGTATGTGTTCGAAGAACCCCGCCCGCCCATGATTGGCGAGTCCCTTCGTTTCGAAGATCGCGCCGAGGTTCTCGGCATCGAAATGAACGCCGCCATCGCCAGGTTCTTCGACAAAGACGGCAACGGGGACATGACCCGCGGCGCCACCCCGGGCGGCGCGCCGAGCCTCGCCGAAATGAAGAACTACCGCCCCCACATATCGCCTTCCATCGACTTCCTCAGCCTCGCGAAGTGGGCGGCGAGCCTCGGCAAAGGTGCTGTCTCAAAAAACTACAAGAGCCGGGTGGAGAGGAATGAAGAACTCCTGCGCGCGCTGTTGCTGGGAGAGCTCCCAACACCTACTCCCAGTCCCGCCACATCTCCGTCGCCGTCGCCGTCTCCGTGGCCCCCCCGCTGAAGAAGCTACCGACGAACTGGCATGGCCGCTTCATCACGGCGTTGGCTGAGGGTGCCGTGAAAGGGAGTCGCTACTCTGGATAACCTGTCGGCATGGTACACCCGGCAGTTGTCACTGCTGCTTCCTGATCGACACCTGCCCGTTCGAAGGTCCGAAGGAGAAGGTCCCGCTGTAGGAGCCTCCCGAGCCGGACGCTGTGATCGAACCGGTCCGCGCGCCATTGGTGCAGGCGAGAGTGGCTTGAAACATCGTTGCGGTCACCTGGCCGGAAACACGCGCAGTGTTTGGCTCGTTGACCGCCCACGTCTGGTTGAAGTTCCCACTCGAGTCGGCGCTGACATTCTGCGAGGACCAGGTCAGGGGCCTGCCTGCGCAAACGGATACGTCGATGCCGGCGGGGCTCGGAAGGAAGGAAACGTCGTATGAGGACCCTTGACTCCCCGATGGCCCGGACGATGAATCCCCGGAGTCTCCCCCCTTCGGCAAGGCCAGGGCGACCGCGCCGCCGGCCGCGGCCAGACCTCCAACCACCAAAGCGGTGGCGCCGATTCCGCCGCCTGCACCCGCCGCCCCCGCGGCCGATCCGGTTCCCGCGGCCGAGCCCGCCACGACGCCGGTCGATGCGAATCCGGCGGGGATCGCCACAATTCCGGCCGGCCCCTGGAGCACCAACGACGCCGAGCTCAGGGCTCCGGCCATGATTCCTCCCTTGCATGCGCCGGAGCTTTCAATCACGGTTGTACTGAACTCCGGCGTTCTGGTCGTTCCGAGGGCCTTGTCCGTGACCTCGATGTAATACCGGAACGCCTTCAAACTCTTCTTCGGCTTCGGGAGGACTCCGACAAAGGAGCCGCCTTCGACTTTCATCGCCACCGAATACCATTCCGGGCTCGTTCCCTGGAACAGGACACGAGCGATGGCGACACTCTCGATCGGGCTCACGCCTGCCTCCAGTCGTGGAAACCTCTCCGCGACCGCGCAGGCAACGCCCTGGTGATCAATCCTCGTGGTCTGGGCCACAGCCGGTGAACCCAGGCAGACGAGCAGACCGACGACGAAAACTCGATGACTTCTCATGGAACGCCTCCCGAAGATGGCCGCTTCATCGCGGCGCTTATGGATCGCGTCGAACCGTGATCGTGCCCTGACTCCCGAACTGACTGGAGCCGAACGAGAAGGTTCCACTGAGGCTGTAGCCGGAACCGGTGGCCGACATCGATCCCGTCGGGCCACCGCCCGAAACGCAGGTGAGGGTTGCCTGAAGTCCGCTCGCATCGGCCCGGCCTGCAACCCGCAGCGCCGGCGAGTTGACGTTCCATGTCTCATCGAAGGACCCGTCAGATCGGAGGTTGATGGGTCCGCCCCCGAAGGTAGTGCCTGCCCGGCACGCAGAAACATCGATGTTTGGAGTCGAGATCGATCCCGATGACCCGCTCGCCGAGAGGATGACGACAGAGAGCCGTATGGACTGACTCTGGTTCTGATTCGAGTTCGAACTCGAGCCATCATCGCCACCCTTGGCCGCGACAACCGCCGCCGCGCCACCCGCTACCGCGACGCCGCCGATCACCAGGGCGGTCGCGCCAACCCCCCCCCCGGCGCCCGCCCCGGCGGCGGCACCGGCGGTACCCGCCGAAGAACCGGCGGCCGAACCCGCGATCACACCCGTTGACGCGAAGCCCCCAGGGATCGCAGCGAGACCCGCGGGCCCCTGCAACACGACGGAAGCCGACGCGACCGACGCCGACACCAAACCACCCTTGCAGGCACCCGAGCTTGGGACGATCGATGTCGTGAACTCGGTGGTCCGGCTGACGCCGAGGGACTTATCCGTGACCTCGATGTAGTAGCGGAACGATTTGAGTTCCTTGCGCGGCTTCGGCAGCACCCCCGCGAAGACCGATCCTTCCGGCTTCATCGCCACCGAGTACCAGTCGGCGGTCTGCCCCTGGAAGAGCACGCGGGCCACCGCCACTTTGTCGGGCGGGTCGAAGCGCGCGGTCAATCGCGGGAACTTCTCCGCCACTGCGCAGGACGCGGGCTCGTGGACGATCGACGGAGGCTGCGCCTCGGCCATGGTGGCCACCACGAGAAATGCTGAGACCATCCCGAAATGAGTGGGACGCATAACTCCTCCTTCTCTGATTTCCGCCGAGGCCATGCCACGAAATCTACACCCGCGAAGGCCGTTTGTGCCGCGACAAGAAGAGCGCGAATTTGTTGCGCATCACTGTTTCGTCGCGGAGAGGGTGCCTCTCGAGGAGACCTGGGGAAAAGCGGGAAGCGTCGTGACGTAGGTGCCGGTGAGCGAGGACCCGGACCAGCTGCCGCTGAACGTGAACACCCGCGTTGGAGATACGGTCGTGAAATTCGCCACGAACTGGACGGAGCTGCCGGTCACGGTACCGCTCACTACCGGGCCGCTGAAACTCGTTCCCGCAGCCGCGCAGCCGGACGCCACGGGCGGAGCCACGGTTGTGAGCAGGTTGGTCATGGTTCCAGAAAGCGCCGTGCCTGAAACCGAAAGCGTGAGCGTCGACGAGAACGACAGAGTCCCGCAGTTCGGAGTGGCGTCCGAGTCCGTGAACGTTCCCACCCATCGTCCATCGAGTGTGGCGGGCGAAGCCGCAACGGGTCCGGCGTTCCTTCCGCCGGCTGCGGCGGCACCGATCGCCGCAGCACCGCCAGCGCCTGCCGCGATCCCCACCACCGCGAGTGTCGAGAGACCGCCCCCCGCACTCGCGCCGGCGAGGCCTCCCGCCGAACCGGCGGCGCCGCCGACACCTGCGGATGTCCCCGCCGCAGAACCCGCGACGACACCCGATGCCGCAAACCCGGCCGGAAGTGCGGCGAGGCCCGCCGGACCCTGCAGAACCACCGAGGCGGATCCGACCGTGGCCGAAACCACGCCGCCCCTGCAGGCGCCCGAGCTCGGGATGACCGAAGTGGTGTATTCGGTCGTTCGGGCGACGCCGAGAGCCTTGTCCGTGACCTCGATGTAGTAACGAAAAGACTTGAGTTCCTTGCGCGGCTTCGGCAGCACGCCGGCGAAAGTGGAACCCTCTGCCTTCATCGCCACCGAGTACCAGTCGGCCGTCTGTCCCTGGAACACGAGTCTCGCCACCGCCACGTTGCCCGGCGGGTAGAAACTCGCGAAAAGCCGCGGGAACTTCTCGGCCTCCGCGCACGCCACGGGCTGATGGACGATCGAGGGTGGCTGGGCAAAGGCGGTTGAGGCCGCAAAGAGAAATGCCAGACCAATCCCGGAATGAGTGGGACTCATGCGCTCTCCTTCCTTCATTTTCCGCAGGGGTAGGCGCGGAAATCTACACCCCGCGGCGACGCTTTCAAGCCGCCTTCGCGCGAGACATGAACTTCGGTGAGTAAGATCCCGGGCGTGTCGCGCGCCGAAAGTCTCCGGGTGCTTTTGACGATCGCGTGGGGCTTCTTCGGGATCGCCCCCGCCTTCGCGGCCCAGTCGATCGTTTCCGTGACCCTGGAAGACGCCTGGCGCATGGGCCTTCGCGACGGCTTCACCATCGCGAGCGCCCGCGATTCGCTGAGAGCCGCGGAGATCGGCGTCTTCCAGGCCCGGTCCCGTTTTTTGCCCAAGGTCACGCCGTCCTTTTTCAACGGACAGAATGAGCGAGGCTGGTCGATCGGCGCTTCGCAGACCCTGCCCTGGCTCGGCACGGAGGTCAGGGCAGACCGGAGCACGCGCACCTACGAAGGCATACTGACCCCCGCGGCGCGCATCACCGACACCTCGGTGACGATCTCTCAGCCGCTCCGCGCTCTCGGCCCCAATGCGTCCCTCTACGACCTTCGAAACGCTCGGCGAGCCCGCGAGGCGCAGGAGCGAAGCCTGATCCTCACGAAACAGCGTTACCTGGTGGAGATCGCCCGCGCTCACTATCAGGCCCTCGCGCAAAGAGAGCTGCTTCTCGTCGCGAAGCAGAGCGCAGAGCGGAGCGTGGCTCTGCGCAAAGCCTCCGAGGCGAGGATGGAAGTGGGCCTCTCGAACAAGCTCGATGTTTATCGCGCTCAACTCTCCGAGGCTCAGGCCGACCAGAGCATGGTGTCGGCCGAAACCTCGCTGCAAGGCGCCATCGAGAGGTTCCGCTTTCTCCTCGGCCGTTCGCCGATGGATCCGATCGAACCGGCTCCTGCCGATATCAAAGAGCCTTTCGTCGAGGATCTCGGCCCCGTCGACACCCTCGTTGAAACCGCTCTCGCATCACGGCTCGATCTCGACGAGGTTCGGGAGCAGATCGACGATGCGCGCCGCGCCGCCTCTCTTTCGAGGCAGAATCTCCTCCCCGATATGTCGCTCAATCTCCGTTTCACCGAACAGAAAGGATCCGGATTCTCCGGGCCCCTCAGTACCACGAACCGGAGGTGGGAGACCTTCGTGCAGGCGTCGATGCCG
>JAYUUU010000540.1:0-2567 GCA_043754395.1 Vicinamibacteria bacterium | reverse complement strand
ACCATGACCCCGGGTGGGATCTCCATACCCTCGGGGACGAGAGCGCCCGCGGCCACCACACTTTCAGGCCCCACTTTCGCCCCGTTCAGGACGATCGCGCCGATTCCGATGAGGGCATAGTCGCCGATCGTGCATCCATGGAGGTTGACCGAGTGGCCCACCGTGACGTGGTGGCCGACCACGGTGGGGTTGTCGGGGGCCATGACGTGGATGACCGAGTTGTCCTGGATATTCGAGTACGCGCCGATGTAAATCGAATGAACGTCGCCCCTTACGGTCGCACACGGCCAGATGCTGGCGTGGTCGCCGAGGGTGACGTTCCCGATGACCTGGGCCGAGGGGTCGATGTAAACGCCTTCGCCAAGGCGCGGCCAATGGCCTTTGTAGGGTCGGATCATTGAAATGAGACCGGCGAGTTTACTTTACGAACCCCACACGACCTCAGGCTTCGCCAACAACCAGCCGAAAGCGAGTGCTTCCGATCTGAAACTCCGAGCCCGCCTCGATTTCCACTTCCCGGATCTTCGTGTCGGCCACGAACGTCCCGTTTTTGCTGTCGAGGTCTCGAAGAACAAAACGGTTGCCCCTGGCCTCCACCATCGCGTGCATCCTCGAAATCAGCCCTTCCGAAAGCTCGATTCCAGCACCCGAGTTGCCGCCGGCGCGGCCGATGAGGAGCGAGGCGTGGCGAAGAACGTACTCCGTGCCTTCGTGAGGTCCCGAGAGGAAGCTGAGACTAATCCGCTTTCCCTCCGGCAGAGTCAGGGGGCCGCGGGGAAGCCCTAAAGGCTTGCCGCTGCCGTCCGGCGCCGTCGTTGTTGCGACCGGAGGGACGTTCGAAGGTGGTGTGCCGGGACCGGGGGTCGTGACTGCGGCCTGCGGCCGTACCGGGAGGGCGGGGGCGACACCGGTCGAACCGGCGCTCGACGTGTGTCTGAGCGGCCGATCGAAGAGTGCGTCTTCGATGTCCTCAACCATCTGATCGGCGTTCGCGTAGCGCTGGTCGGGATTCTTCGCCATTGCGTGGGCGATGATGTCGTCGACGGCCTCCGGGATGTCGCCGTTGATCTGGCTCGGGCCGATCGGTTGTTCATAGGCGAGCCGCATCATGATCTCGGAGAACGTGCCTTTCCCGAACGCGCGTTTTCCGGTGAGAGCCTCATAAAGCACCGTTCCGAGCGAGAAGATGTCACTTCGGGGATCGACGCGGGCCTCGAGCGCCTGCTCGGGAGCCATGTACCCCGGACTGCCGAGGACGTCCCCGGCACTGGTGAGCTTGGACGAGTCGAGCTTCGCCACACCGAAGTCCATGATCTTGGGCTCATTCTTCTTGAGGATCATCACGTTGCCGGGCTTGACGTCGCGATGGACGATTCCGTTCTCGTGAGCGTGAGCCAGGGCATCGGCGAGTCGCCCGGCGATTTTCAAAGCGTCCCGCCAGGGCAGCGGGCCTTCCGCGATGATGTCTTCGAGAGTTCGGCCTCTCAGGTACTCGAGGGTGATGAAGAAGGCATCGGCGGTCGCGTCGATTCCGATTTCGTAGACCACCACGATGCTCGGATGCTGGAGCCCCGCGGCCGCGCGCGCCTCCTGATAGAAGCGCTTCTCGAAGGGCTCACGAAGTTCTTCCGCGAGGGGCTCTAAAAGAAGCGTCTTCAGGGCAACCGGACGCATCAGGGAGAGATCGCGGCCCTCGTACACCACGCCCATGGCACCACGACCGATTTCGCGCACGATCTCATAACGGCCGATGGTTTTGGGGAGAGGAGACTTGGTCATCAATTCCACTCGAGCGAGAGATTCTTTCGAATTCCGCCGAGCTTAGCCTTGAGCCGGAGCCGGCTGCCGGGGTTGAAGAAGGTTTGCGAACGCTCCGACTTCTTGTTGTCGTCCCAGAGCACCTCGACCTTGATTTCGCGCAGGCCCGGGGAGACTTCGAGGGTTTCGGAGATCTCGCCCTTGCGCATCTCGATGCCGGCGATTTTGCGGGTCACGCGGCTGCCGAAGGGTCGTTCGACCACCCGCAAGCCGTCGACCGAGACCAGGAGAACGCCTCCTTTGAGCGAGTGTTCGAAGACGAGTGTCATCACGGCGGGACGATTCGCAGGCACGGGTTTGGGTGTCGAGGCCGGCGTGGCCGTTTCCGCGGGAGCGTCGGCGGGCAGAGGCGAAGGGGCCGCGGTGATCCGTCGCGCGACCGGCGGCGGTTCGAGGTAGGTCCAGACGAGGAAACCAACGAGCGCTAAAGCAAAGATGCCGAAGGCTGCCATGAGCGTCCGCGGTGGCCTCGAAGGTTTTCGAGCGCTGAGCGCGCGCGTTTCGAGCGACATCCAGGCATCGGGTGGCGGGGCGCTTCCGACCGACGGGGCGGCCGCTCCAGCGCTCATCGTCCCCGTCCAGCCCTCCGGCATCGGAGCGGTAACGCGGTGGCTGTCCGTGCCCGGCCCGATGATCGCGGAAATATCGTCGGCGAGTGCCTGCGCATTTGGGTAGCGGAGGGTGACGTCCTTCATCAGGCACCGTCTCAGGATGTTGTCGACCGCGGGCGAGAGGCCTTGAACCAGAAT
>JAYUUU010000539.1:0-6769 GCA_043754395.1 Vicinamibacteria bacterium | reverse complement strand
CCCGGCGGCTTTGCGCTTGAACGCGGTGGTGCGGGGCAAAACCGCCTGGATAACGCCCCGGCCGTGCTGGTGGCCTTCTTCGCGCACTTCCTTCAAGGCCACGAAATCTCCGACGGCGGGAAGGTCTGTGGCGTGCTGAGCGTTGTGCTTCAGCCTTCCCGCGGTGGTGGCGATGAGTTCGCCCTTCGCGGTGTGGACCCGGAAGTACCCTCGATGGTCCCGCACCACTCGAGCCGGGAAGGAGCCCGTTGCCGCGGCGTCTTCGAAGCGCCGGTGCCAGGCTTTGGAATACCCCCAGGACTCGAGTTCTTCCGGGTACTCGAAAAACGTCACGGATTCACGGTGAAACTTGTCTTGAAGTCGATCGCCGGATTGAGCGAATGCCAGACCGAGCAGTACTTCTCGCGCGAAAGATCGATCGCCCGGGCCACGCGGTCTTCGGGCACTTCGCCCGACACGACGAAGTGGAGTTTGATTCCGGTGATCTTCCGCGGTGTTTCGGAAGCGCGGACGACCTCCATGTTGCAGCTCAGAGACGTCACGGGCAGGCGGCCTTTTTCGATCACGTCCACCACGTCGATCCCCATGCAGCCGGCAAGAGCGAATGCCAGAACCTGAACCGGGGACGGGCCCGCCTCGCGTTCCCCGTCCATCAGGATCGAAACACCGCCGGAAGCGCCCTGGAAACGCTGTCCCCCCTGCCAGTTGAGCTTCAAGGAGAAGTCGGGCTTGCTGTTTTCAATCATTGGGGGCCTTGAATGGTAAAGGTCACCCCCCTTCGGCTCCAAGCTCAAGCGCGCTCCGAGCACGAACCCGTAAACTCCCAGGTCCCTTCAAGGATCAAGTTGATGAAAGTCATGAAGTTCGGCGGCACGTCGGTCGGCACACCGGGCCACATTCAAGACGTGGTGCGCCTTGTGAGCGAAGCCACCGCCGAGGATCGCGTGGTGGTGGTGGTCTCCGCCTTCTCGGGCGTCACCAATACCTTGGTCGAAGCCGCGCGCGAAGCGGCGACGGGCGGGGTCGCGTGGCGTCACGACCTCGATGCTTTGTCCGCTCGCCATGTCGCCGCCGCGACGGAGCTGGCTGCGAACACGGAGAGGCCGGCGCTTCTTGCGGTGGTGAGTCAGACCATCGAAGAACTGAAGGACGTGCTGCAGGGCGTTTCGCTCGTGCGGGAGTGCACCCCCCGCACCCTCGACAGCATCGTGAGCGCCGGCGAGCGCCTCTCCTCCCTCGTGGTGGCCGCGGCGTGTCGGGCCGAGGGGTTAAAGGCCCAGGCCTGTGACGCACGCGCGCTGGTCGTCACCGATCAGAATTTCGGCGCCGCGCGTGTGGACTCCACCAGGACCAACTCCCGCATCGCGCGATGGTGGCGCAGCGAGAGCGGCATTCCGGTCGTGACCGGCTTTATCGCGTCGACCCGCTCCGGAGAGACGACCACACTAGGACGCGGCGGTTCGGACTACACCGCTGCCCTTTTTGGCGCCGCGCTCGACGCCTCGGCCATCGAGATCTGGACCGATGTCGACGGCGTGATGAGCGCCGACCCGAGGATTGTGCCCAGCGCCTTCTCCCTGGATGCCCTTCGTTACGACGAACTCATGGAGCTGTCGCACTTCGGCGCCAAGGTCGTCTATCCGCCCACCGTGCATCCCGCGCGGGCAAAGAACATCCCGCTCGTCATAAGGAACACTCTGAACCCCGGCTTTCCCGGGACGCGGATTCTCGAGGCGGCGCCCCCGCCCTCGCGCGGCGTGCGCGGTGTCGCATCCATTTCAGACGTGGCACTTCTGCGGCTCGAGGGCGACGGGATGGTGGGCGTGCCGGGCATCGCGGCGCGCCTCTTCGGCGCGCTGGCTCGCGAGAATGTGAGCGTCATCTTGATATCGCAGGCCTCGTCCGAACACTCAATCTGTTTCGCGATCGAGCCCACGGCGGTTGAACGGGCCGAGCGGAGCATCGGCGAGCAGTTCGCTCTCGAGCGGCAGGCGGGCCTCATCGACGACCTGGTGATCGAGCGCGACGCCTCGGTGATCGCGGTGGTGGGTGCGGCCATGCGCGACACTCCCGGAAGTGCCGGGAGGATCTTCGGTGTGCTCGGCGAAGCGCACGTGAATGTCCGCGCGATTTCGCAAGGCTCGTCCGAACTCAACGTCTCATGCGTGGTCGCTCGCGAGGACGAGAAACGCGCGGTGAACGCGATTCACGAGGCGTTCTTCGCCGATCACCGTACGGTTTCGGTCTTCCTCGCGGGCCTCGGCCGCGTGGGCGGCGCCCTCGTTGGACAAATGACCGCACAAGCCAAGGGGCTCCGCGTTCGCGCGGGCCTGAGGCTCGTGATTGATGGCGCGGCCACATCCACTCATATGCTGATTCGTCCGTCGGGGATGGCTGGGGCGGGACTGCGCGATCTTGTTGTGCACGAAGGCTCGCCCAAGCACATGGTCGAGCTCGTCCGCGCCGCGATCCTGAGTCGCAGGTCGAGCGCCGTTTTCGTCGACTGTACCGACAGCGTGGAGACGATGGAGCACTACGCGGCCCTTCTGGACGCGGGTGTCCACATCGTTTCCGCGAACAAGAGACCCTTTGGCGGCGATCTCGCAAGATACCGGGAGATCAAGGCGGGTCGCCGTCGTGGCCGAGGCGCTCTCTTTCATGAAACCACCGTGGGCGCGGCCTTGCCCGTGGTGGGTACATTGTCGGACCTCGTTCGCACCGGCGATCGCGTGCGGCGGATCGAAGGCGCCCTCTCGGGCACGCTTGGCTTCCTCATGACGAAGGTCGCGGATGGCGTTCCGTTCAGCGTCGCCCTCAAGGAGGCCCACGAACTTGGATACACGGAGCCCAACCCGCGCGAGGACCTCTCGGGGTTGGATGTGGCCCGCAAGATCCTGATCCTGGCGAGAGAGGCGGGCTTGCCGCTTGAACCGGCCGATGTAAAGCGTGAGTCGCTGCTCACCCCGGAGTGGATCGACATGAGCATCGGGGAATTCTGGAAACGTGTGAGCGAACTCGATGCCCCAATGGAGAAGCGGGCCCGAGAAGCGTCCATCGGAGGTGGCCGCCTCTCCTATCTTGCGTCCGTGAACGATGGCGTCGCGGAAGTGGGCCCGAGGCGTGTGGAGGCGACGAGTCCATTCGCGTCGCTTCGGGGCGGAGACAACATGGTCGCGTTCTGGACGGATCGCTACTCCGAGTCCCCTCTCGTGGTGCGCGGCCCGGGTGCGGGGCCCGATGTGACCGCGTCGGGTGTTTTCGCCGACATCATCAAGGCGGCTTCGCTCGCGCGATAGTCCCCGGGGATCAAGCGGGCGCGCGGCTGGTCCGTGGCCCGTATCCTGAATCGGCGCATCTTCTCGTTCAGAGTCGAAGTCGAACTAGAAAGCGCCGGTCAACGGATCGACGCCTTCACAGCGTCCCAGTCGATGGGCAAAGGCTCTGCTGGAGGGCTCGACATTGATTGGGCGCGGGCGCGGATCGCTGCCGCGCGATCCGTGCTCGACGGATGCGTCGAGAGAAAGGAAGGAGGGACGCCGGGAATTCCAGCCAGGCGATCGAAGAAACGGGCCATGCCCTCGGTCGGGATGCGCGCCGCAACGAGCGTGTCGAAACCGGTCCGATCGGCGTCTTCTTCCTGCGTGCGCGAGAACTTGAGTTCGGAAAGCTGGCCGAGACTCTGGAAGAGTGCTGCGGCGTCGGGTTGTCCGATCAGCATCCCGGCGAGAGGAAGCACGCCTCCCGCGTAGAGCAACTGGCGCATCGAGTGCCGGTTCGTGGCATGTGCCATCTCGTGAGCGAGCACACCGGCCACCTCCTCTGCGGATCCGGCCTCCGCGATCAAGCCGCTGTAGACGACGATGAGCCCGCCGGGCGCCGCGAACGCGTTCACCTCCTTGTTGCGCTGGACGCTCACTTTGAACTCGAACCTCTTGTCCGGACTTGCCGCCTCGAGTTTGTTCACGATCAGTTTCACCGCGCGGGTGGCCTCGTTCTCCGGCACCCCCTCTTTCGAGGCGAGGAACTCGCCTTCGAACATCTTCCCAACTTCCTTGTCGACACTCACCGGTATGCGCTTGAGGACGAAATCGACGATCGGATCGCGGAAGAGGAGGACGATGAGCAAAAAGAGCAGGGGCAGGAGGGTGAGAAGGGCGACAAGCGCCAGGCCGAGCCGGCCGCTGCGGCGAGCGCCCTTCTGCGCCTTCGATGCCGCGTCGAGTGCGGTTTGAAAGTGCGGAATCCGCCCGATCTCGGTCGTGGCTCCGCGGTCGGTCGAGGAGATCGCGAACAGACCGCCTTCACCCGGCCAGGTGATCTGAATTGATTCGCGATCCCAACCTCCAGCGGTGAGCTGACACTTCGAGGCGTCGATGCGAAGCGGTTCCCGGCCGCCCGTCACCTCGAGTGACGAACCAAATGCGCGCACCGCTACCTTCGTCGAGTCCCGCGTCACCGGATCGAACAGAATGGCTTCGAATGACATGGAGCGAATTATCCTCCGGGGATGTTCCTGAACCCGCGCGGCATGCTCGAGAAGCGCGGCTTCAAGGTCGAGCGTCTTCCGACCGACGGCAATCCCCTGGTCTTTGGAGAGCGGCTCGTCCCTGGCGCCACCACGACGGTTCTCATCTACTGTCAGTTCGACGGCCAGCCGGTGAACCCCAAGGGCTGGGCGCAGCCGAATCCCTTCACCCCTGTGCTTCGCACCGGCCGGCATGACGAGGGAGCGCGTGAGGTGGCCGACGGCCGCGGGCAGACGCGTTACGAGAACGACATGCGTCTCTGGCCTTCGAGGGCGCGGAAGGGTTACGCCCGCTGACGTTGCCGGGGAGTCTGGTGCGGCCTTTGCTGTAGCCTGCACCCATGTCTCCTATGTTTGGCGCCATTGACACACTGCTGCGGGGTGGATTCAACAAACGAGAGGATCTGGAGAGAGGCCGCTTCGACATTCCAGCCTCCACGCTGGCCGGGGCGGGAATCCTCCTCGGCGTGTCCTATGGGGTGTTCATGGGCCTGTTCGCGGCCATGCGTGGCGGCTCCGGTTCGGTGGCGCAGCTTCTCACCGCCATGGTGAAGGTCCCGTCCCTGTTCCTGCTCACTCTTGTCGTGACATTTCCCTCCCTCTACGTGTTCTCTGCTCTTTCCGGATCGAGGCTCGAGTTCAAAGACACGCTTCGTCTGCTTCTGGCCGCGATTGCCGTCAATCTGACCCTGCTCGCGAGCTTCGGCCCGGTCACCGGCTTCTTCACTCTCTCCACCGAAAGTTACCCGTTCATGATCCTGCTGAACGTGTTCTTCTTCGCGGTTTCGGGGGTCATCGGCCTCGGCTTTCTGAAGCGGGCGCTCGCCACTGTTTTCACACCCGCCGCGAAAGAGCCGGGCACACCAGGCCCGCCGTCGCAATCTGCCGTCGATCCGGCTTCCCGCGTCTTTACGATCTGGACATTGATCTATGCGGTCGTGGGGGCGCAGATGGGCTGGGTTCTCCGTCCCTTCGTGGGCGCGCCGAACGAGCCATTCCAGTTCTTCCGTGAGCGCCAGTCCAATTTCTTCGCCGCGGTCCTGAATGCGCTCTCTAATCTGCTGAGCTGACCGCGCCGGTTCGTGAGGGCGCCCATGATCCGGATTCAAGGCATCGAAGATCTGCTGCGCGGGCGGGGTTCTTTCGACCCGGCGCTGCCGAGCATTCCCCTTCAGCACCTGGTGCTTCTTTTCACGGGTTTCGGTTTTGCCTACGGATTGGTGATGGGCTCGTACGCCGGCCGGCCGGTGCAGATGCTCTTTTCCGGGCTCAAGGTGCCGATGCTCTTAGGCATCGCGACGCTGATCTGCCTTCTCAATTTCTTTGTCGTCAATTCGCTGCTCGGCCTGCGTGACGACTTCGGGATGGCGCTGCGCGCGGTGTTGACCGCGCAGGCGGCGGTTGCGGTCAGTCTGGCCGCGTTCATGCCGATCACGGCGTTCTTCTACGCCTCCCTCCCCGACACGCGCGACTCATACCCGACCGCCATCGCTGCGAACGGCTTCATCTTTCTTGTGGCGTCGCTTGGAGGTCAGCTCGCCCTCAACCGCGCGTATCGCGCGCTCATCGTGAGAAATCCTCGGCATCGTTACGGGAGGCTCGCGTGGCTCGGCCTTTACATCTTCGTCGCCATCCAGCTTGCGTGGACGCTCCGGCCGTTCATCGGAGATCCTGACAAGCCGACGGGTTTTCTGAGGCAGGGGGCCTGGGGAAACGCCTACGTGGAGATCGCCCGGTTGCTCCAGACCTTGTTTCGATAAGCCGCCGGAAGGGAACGTTTCCTGAGCTCCAAGCGTCTCATCTGGTAATCCCATAGGAGCCGGAGTAGGCTTCCTATGAGTCCCCGTGTTCGAGAATTTCATCCGTGACCTCGGCTACGGCGCTCGAGGCCTGAGGCGAAACCCCGGCTTCGCTCTCGCTGCGGTCGCCATTCTGGGCCTTGGCATCGGCGTCAACACCGCCATCTTCACGGTGGTGAACGCCGTCGTGCTTCGGCCGCTGCCCTTCAAGGATCCTGAGCGGATCATGCGCCTTTGGCACACACCTCCGCCCAAGCTGTTCGTCGGCCACGATTCCTTCGCGCTCTCGCCCGCGAACTTCATCGACTGGGAGGCGCAGAGCAGGAGTTTCGAAGGCATGGCGATTTACGGTCGGAACCAGGGAACGCTCACCGGTCAGGGCGAGCCGCTGCCCGTCATCACGGGCCGCACTTCCGCGTCCCTCTTCCCGGTTCTCGGTTTGACG
>JAYUUU010000538.1:0-8348 GCA_043754395.1 Vicinamibacteria bacterium | reverse complement strand
GACATCCAGAAGTCGCAGGCCTTAGCCGACGAAGGCACCGATCGCGTCGAAGTGGGGCAGATCGTCGACCGCTTCAACCGCCTCTTCGAACGGATCTACGGCTACGTCGATTCGCGGCCGGGCGAGGGAGCCGAGGCCTTCACCAACCGGGCTATCGCGGAGATCGCCCCGAGTTTCGGGGCCCTTTTCGACGGCATCACCCTCCGAAGCTCCGGACGCATCGATCCCGAGCGCATCTACCAGAACCTGCAGGGCGAGAGCCTCGACAACCGGCGAATGCTGGTTTCCACCGGCCTTTCCGAGCTTGTCTACGCGGTTCAGTTCCTTATCCGCCAGAACTACGGTCTGCAGGAAGAGTCGGTCGTCTCGGGCTTTATCCGCGACGGGCTTTAAGCTTGGGCCACTGGCCGCATCCGGGGAACGTCTTCCCGGCGGTCACACAAGGCGAAAGGAAACGCTCAGGTGCCTGAAGGCGAAACGCAATACAACATTCCAGTGAGCTCGAAGCAGCTCATTGTCTATTTTGTGTTTCTCGTGATTGCGCTCTCGGCCGCGTTCCTGGCCGGCGTCATGGTGGGCCGCAACGTCGACTCATCGCCCGAGCCCACGGTTCGCGACATCGCGGACGATAAAGTTCCCGATGAAGCCGCCGCTTCGCCGACCCCCGCCACTTTGACCTACGGGTCGACGCTCCAAAGCGACAAGATCGAGGGTCTCGCTCCCGCAGCGGGCGCCGCCCCCACGCCCGCGCCGAGAACCGCGGCCGCCGCCACTCCGAAGGCCGCCTCGGCACTTCCCGCCCCCGCCGCGAAAGCCACACCACTTCCAGCCGCGGCCTCCACAGTTCGTGCGACCCCGCCACCCGCGCGACTTGCCGCCACGTCGAGACCCGAGCCGAAGGCAGCACCGAAGGCCACCCCGAAGCCCACCCCGCCGCCGAAGAAGCCCGCGGCGACCCCTATCGCGCGGCTGACGATTCAAGTCGGGGCCTTCAAGGAACGCGCAGCCGCCGAGGCGATCGTGAAGCGCCTGAAGGGCAAGGGATATTCGGCTTACCTCGTGCCGGTGAGCGAAGGACTCTTCAACGTGCGCGTTGGTTCCTTTACCGATCGTGAAGATGCCGAGCGCATCGTGGCGAAGCTTGAGACTCAGGAGAAGTTCAAGCCGTTCATCGTCAAGCCTTGAGGCCGAGTCGGCGGATCGCCCTCGCCGCGCTCAGCGGCGCGCTTCTTGGTGTTTCGTTTCCGAAGATCGGTTTTGCTCCGACGGCGTTTATCGCCCTTGTTCCTCTCCTCCTTTCCCTCGATGGGGCATCGCGCCGGACCGGTTTCCTTCTTGGTCAGATCGCCGGTACGGTCCAGGGGTTCTGGCTGCTCTCCTGGGTGATGGACGTCCTCGTGACCTTTGGCGGGGCCTCGACTCTCCTCGCTCTTGTGCTGACGTTCGCCCTCTCAGTCGCGTTCGGCCTGTTCGTGGGCGCGTTTGGCGCCCTCCAGGCCCACGTGGGCCGGGCGTTTGGAAGCAGGGCCCTTCTACTGGCTCCATTCCTTTTCGTCACCTGTGAGTTTCTGCGCGAGCATCTCCTGTTCGGTTTCCCCTGGTGCCTGCTCGGTTACTCGCAGGTCGACTTTCCCGAGTTCATCCAGGTCGCCGCCTTCACCGCCGTCCACGGTGTGTCGTTCCTCCTCGCATCGTCCTCGGCCGCACTCGCACATGCTTTTGTGAGTCGGAGCGCTTTCGAACGCCGGATGGGATTCACTCTGCCCGCCTTGCTCATCTCGATGGCGATGGCCTTTGGCCATGGCCGCCTCCAGCAACCCCTGCCGGGGGAGACGGCGTTTCCGGTAGGCGTCATTCAGGCGTCCATTCCCCAGGACCAGAAATGGGACAAGGCCCTCCTGCAATCGAACATGGAAGCGCACCTTTCGCTCTCTCGCGATGCCGTGAAGCGGGAGGCCCGTCTCGTGGTCTGGCCCGAGTCCGCGATCGCGTATGAACTCGACCTTTACCCCGAGGCCAGGAAGCAGATCACTGACTTCACAAAGGCGGAGGATGTGTTTCTCCTGACCGGCAATGACGACCGCGAACGCGACGCGACCGGGGTTATGAGGAGCTACGTCGGCGCCAAGCTCGTCTCTCCGGGCGGCGACATCACGATGCGCTATCACAAGATGCGGCTGGTGCCTTTCGGCGAGTACCTGCCTCTGCCGTCCTTCGTCAGTTCCTTCCTGCCGATAGGACGGCTGGTGGAAAGCGTCTCGGATTTCACCCCGGGCACGTCCCCTTCTACCGGTTTGATCCTGGGCGTTCCGGTGAGCGTCTTCATCTGCTACGAGGCGATCTTTCCCTCTCTCGTCCGCCGCTTTGAGATGAACGGCGCGCAGATTCTCTTCAACGTCACCAATGATGGCTGGTACGGCACGAGTGCCGCGCCGTATCAGCATTACGCGATGGCTCGGTTTCGGGCGATCGAGAATCACCGCTTCCTGATCCGCGCCGCCAACACCGGGATCTCCGCGATCATCGATCCTTTCGGCCGCGAGATCGCACGGACCGAGCTCATGGAGCGCCGCGCCCTCGTGGGAGACGTGCGGGCGATCTCGGAGACCACGTTTTATGCGCGAAACGGCGATGTATTCGCGTGGGGCCTCTTCGCGGTGTCTCTGCTCGCCGCCATCGCCGCGTGGTTTTTGCGGCCAGCCCCCTCGAATAGACTTAACACCTTCATAGACCACGAAGTCTCCAGGAACCACGGGAATCCCAATTGAAAGACGAAATCAGCGAGCTCTGCCTCGAGCTCAAAGCGAGGGCTGCGGACGTCCGCGGCTATCTTTGACGAAACGAAGCTCTTAGCCGAACTCGGGGTTGTCGACCTCGAGATCACCGAGCCTGGCTTTTGGAACGATCAGCGAAACGCCCAGAAAGTTCAGAGGAAGCGGAAGAAGATCGACACCAGCCTGGAGCTTGTGCGCCGCGTGAACTCTCAGGAGGGCGACGTCGCGGTTCTGCAGGAGTGGCTTTCGGGCGGCGAGCCGGTCGACGCCGAACTCAAGACCGCGGCTCTGGCCTGGCAGAAGAGCATCGAGGAAGCCGAGCTCGCCCATACCCTTGGCGGCGAGCACGACGCCTCGAACCTCATCCTCTCGATCAACGCGGGCGCGGGCGGAACGGAGAGTCAGGACTGGGCGGAGATGCTTTTCCGCTTGTACATGCGGCACTGCGAGCGGAAGGGATTCAAGGTCGACGTCACCGACTTCCAGAAGGGCGAAGAGGCGGGCATCAAAAGCGTCACGATGTTTGTTTCCGGGGAATACGCGTTTGGAACGCTTTGGGTCGAAAGCGGCGTGCATCGTCTCGTTCGCATCTCGCCCTTTGACTCGGCGGCGCGACGACACACCTCGTTCGCGGCGGTGTTCGCCTGGCCGGAACTCGATGACACCATCGAAATCGAGATCCTCGACAAGGATCTGCGCATCGACACCTATCGGTCGAGCGGAGCGGGCGGCCAGCACATCAACGTCACCGACTCGGCGGTCCGCATCACCCACATTCCCACGAACATCGTGGTCGCGTGTCAGAACGAGCGCTCTCAGATTCGCAACCGAGAGGTGGCGATGAAGGTCCTGAAATCGCGTCTCTTCGACCTCGAGATGAAGAAACAGCGCGAGAAACTCGATGTGGTGGAAGCTGCGAAGCTGCAGATCGCCTTCGGGTCTCAGATCCGGTCGTACGTTCTGCATCCCTACCGCATGGTGAAAGACCACCGCACCAAGTGTGAGACCGGCGACGTCGATCGGGTGCTCGACGGCGATATCGATATCTTCATCAAGGCGGCGCTGGTGGCGAAGGCCCGGGGCGAACTCGGGAAGGGCGTCGCCGCGAGCGAGGAGTGAGCCTCAAGTCGCACGGCGTGGCGGCACTTTTCTATGCCGCCCTGACGGTTCTCATGACGTGGCCGCTTTCATCGCGGCTGAACCTGATGGAAGCGGGGGATTCGTCCTACTTCGCGTGGGCGATCGCGTGGACTACGCACGCCCTGCTGAACGACCCGCTCACCCTGCCCCACGCGAACACACTTCATCCTCTCCGCTACGCGCTCTTCCTCGACGAGCCGATCGTGGCGACCTCGGTCCTCTCTCTTCCGCTTCGCCTCCTCACGAGCGATCCGATCCTCATCCTCAACCTCGTCCGTCTCCTGACCTTCTTCCTAACCGCTCTGGGCGTGCGCGCCCTGGCCCTGAGTCTGGGTATGTCTCCGCTCGCGGCGTTCGCGGTGGGCGCTTTCTTTTCCTTCTCGTCGAACCGGGTCTCGACCCCCGCCCATTTGTCTGTGCTGGGCACGCAGTTCCTCCCCCTGTATTTCCTCTTCCTTCACCGGTGGACGCGCGGCGGGTCGGCACGCTCGGCGCTCCTCGCCGGTCTTTTCTTCGGCTTGTCCGCGTGGGCCTGCGGGTATCAAGCACTCCTGGCCGCGGCGATCCTGCCTATTCCGATCCTCCTCCTCCTCGAGAAGTCGCGGTTTCTGCGCACGGCGCCCCTTGGAATCGCGGCTGCGCTGGCATTTCTGCTTCCGCTCCAGTGGCTTCATCAGCAAGCCCTCAAGCCGCTTCGCTACGAGCGCACGGTGGACGAAACCGTCTTCTTCTCGGCGCCGCTTCAGGGCCTCTTCTCAACATCGGCCACGAATCGAGTCTGGGGAACGCTGACCGAGAACCTGAGAACCACGGTGGAAGCCGACCTCTTTCAGGGCCTCATCGTTCTCGGCCTTTCCATCGTCGCGCTGCTGGCCGCGCGCCGGGAACCGTCGCTTCGGCGACCCGTAGCGGCGTACGCGGTCCTCGCTCTCGGTGCGACCCTCGTGGCTCTCGGTCCCGAAATCCGGTTTTTCGGCTCGACGATATTCGCGGGCCCATTCGCACTGCTCCGCGAGCTCGAGGTGTTCAGGATGATTCGCGTCCCCGCGCGCGCGTCGGTGTTCTTATGCCTCGGCCTCTCGATGCTCGCGGGCTTCGGCCTGGACCGGATCCGTCGCACCGGCCTCAAGGCGGTGCTTGTGGGCCTCGCTCTGCTCGAAGCCACGGTGGCGCCCTTGAGCGTCGTGGCCGCGGATCGCTGCATCAGTGCGGACGAGCCTCTACCGCCTGTCTATGCGTGGCTCAAATCCCAGCCGCTCGACGCTCCCGTGATCGAATTACCGATTCTTCCAAACGACGGTCTGTTCCAGCGTCCCCGCTTTGACGACAGCGTCTATCTGCTGCGATCCACGGCTCACTGGAAGAGGCTTGTGAACGGTTACGCCGGGACCGAGCCCGCGGAGTATGCCCGGGTTCGTGAGGTGATGAAGGACTTCCCTTCCGAGGAATCTGTAGCCCTCTTAAGGTCGCTGGATGTGCGCTACGTTCTTGTGCACTTGCGAGGTTTCGGGCCCAACCGGCGTGAGGCGATTGAGGAGCGACTGCCGCAGTTCGCGCCTGGCCTGCGCGAGTCTGCGCGATACGGAGACGACCTCGCGCTCGAACTCATCGGCTCGCAGCCGTAGGTAGTAAAGACGCCGCTTCTCAGGAGATCGGACGCGACTCGGTGATCTCGGCCCGCAAAGCCGGCATCGGCGGCGGGAAGACCTGTTCCTTCGGAAGCTGGTGAATCGCTTCCTTCCAGAAGTCGATGAAGATCGGCAGCGACGTGCGCGCTCCGTCCTGGCCGCGGCCGAGCGACTTGCGCTTGTCGTCGAAGCCGCTCCAGACCCCCGCCACCATCTCCCTCTCGAAGCCCACGAACCAGGTGTCGCTCCAGTTGTCGGTGGTTCCCGTCTTCCCGCAAAGGGGACGGCCAAGCACGCGCGCGCGTGTGGCGGTGCCGCGCTCGACCACGCCACGGAGGATGTTCGCCATCGTCGCCGCGGTTTCCGGCCGGAGAGCGTCGTGGGCCTCGGGAAGTTTCTCCTCGAGTACGTTGCCTTCGCTGTCGGTGATCTTCGTGATGAGCATGGGCGTCATGCGCAGACCCTCGTTCGCAATGGTTCCAAACGCGGCCACCATTTCATCGAGCGTCGCTTCACCCGCGCCGATCGCGATCGGGAGATAGGGCGGCAGTTCGTCCTTCAGTCCGAGCTTCTTCGCGTATTCGATGCCGCGCTCCACGCCGATCGCCTGCAGCGCCTTGATCGCGGGAATGTTGCGGCTTCCCTCCACGGCCTGCTGAACCGTGATGGTGCCCGCGAATCTCATGTCGTAATTGTGCGGCGTCCAGACCGGTGACCCGGGACTGCTGAATGAAATCGGAGCATCGACGATGAGCGTGTCGGGACCCCAGCCGAGGCTTTCGACCGCTGCGGAGTACACGATCGCCTTGAAGATCGATCCGGTCTGGCGGTGGGCCTGGACGGCTCGATTGAACTTGCTCTTCTCGAAATCGAATCCTCCGACCATCGCTCGCACCGCTCCTGAGCGCGTGTCCATGGCCAGGAACGCCGACTCGGCCTCCGGTTCCTGCTCGAGCGACACCTCAAAGACGCGGCGTTCGCTCGCGTCCTCGAGCTTCACGATGCGGACCGGCACGATGTCTCCCACCTTGACCGTCTCGCTCACCCGCGTTTTGCCGGTCCACGCGATGCCCTTGGCGGGAAGGCGGCCGAGCGTTTCACCGATATTGAGGATGGCGAGGTCGCGGTCTACCGAGGTGACTACTGCCCGTATGACGTCGCCGACACCGTATGGCTGGCGCCATTCGTTCAAGGTGAAGCTCGCAGGCACGACGCCCCCTTCAAGGGCGGAGTTCTTGGTGGGCTTGAACCCCCGCGCGGCACGATCGTTGCGGAGAATGCCGTCGCGCACCGCTTTGTTCGCGACAACCTGAAGCGTCGGGTCGAGGGTCGTGTAGACCTTGAGGCCCTCGCGGTAGATGCCCGCGAAGCCATAGTCTCGCTCGAGCGCCTTCCGCACCTCTTCGAGGAAATAGGGTGCGATCGACGACGCCGCGCGTCGCGCGCTTACTCCGAGGGGCTGAGCCTGGGCTGCCTGCGCCTGCGCGGGGGTGAGGTATTTCTCCGCGACCATGCGGTCGAGGGCGTGGTTGCGTCGCCTCTTCGCGGCCTCGGGATGGTCGAGCGGGGAAAGGCGCGCCGGGCTTTGAGGAATGCCCGCGATGAGTGCGGCTTCTTCAAGGGTCAGGTCCTTTGCGGACTTGCCGAAGTAGAACCGGCTCGCGGCCTCGACGCCGTAGTTGCCGTGTCCGAAGTTCACCAGGTTGCAGTAGAGAGTAAAGATCTCTTTTTTGGTGAAGCGGCGCTCGATCTCGAGAGCGAGGAGGATCTCCCGTAACTTCCGTTCATAGGTCTTTTGCGGAGAGAGGAAGAGCAGGCGGGACAGCTGCATGGTCAGGGTGGAAAAGCCCTGGCCCTTTCTCCCGGAGCGGAAGTTTGCCCACAGAGCACCCGGAATGCGCCAGAGGTTGATACCGATATGGTTGAAGAAGTTTTCGTCTTCGGTCGCGATGATCGCGTTGCGGAGGACTTCGGGAATCTCTTCATACCGAATAAGAACGCGCTTCTCGATCGCGAACTCGCCGAGGATCGACCCGTCTCTCGCGAAGACCTGGGTGACGATATTCGGCTTCAACTCCTCGAGTTGCTCCACCTGAGGCAGGTCGCTGCCGATCGCCCCGAGGGCCCCGGCCAGAGAGCCGATGACGATCGCGACCGCGACCACCAGGGCCGGCCGGTTTTCTCTGACGCGGGTCCTCACGGTCGCTACGGCGGAACTCATGCTCCGGGTATTTTAAGACCGGAGAGCCTCACAGCCCTTTTTCGGCTCTCAGAGGCCGGGGCGAGGCTTTCGGCTCGTGCCCTGGTCGTCGGACGATCCTCCGCCTTGCGGCCGAGGAGCGGGGGCTGTGCGCGGCTGCGCCCGGTCGCCTGAAGACGGTCGAGACCGAGGCGAGTCTTGATCCATGGAACGTGGAGGGGGCGAGCGACGTTCCGGAGCGCTGCGTTCGGGCGCCGTTCTTTCGGCGGGCCGGGAACGCTCGCGCGAACCGTTGTCGCGGGCCGAAGAGTTGTCTTTCGCCGAACCGTTGTCGGGCGCCGAGGAGTCATCCCGAGCCGACGAGTCGTCTGCGTTCGAAGGCTCTCGGCGTCTTGCGCCGCTGCCCTCATCACGAGACGAGCCGCTATCGCGGTTTGAGGAATCCGATCGCGTGATCGAGCGGAAGAAGCGATTGAGCAGCGGGTCGCGCTGCGGCTGCTCTCTCGCTGATTCACCCGAAGACGCCGAGGATCCCTGATCGGATGGGACCTCCGATTCCGTGGAGAAGCGGCGGTTCCGCCGATTGTCCTGCTCTTCTTTGAAGCC
>JAYUUU010000537.1:0-2631 GCA_043754395.1 Vicinamibacteria bacterium | reverse complement strand
CGGTTCCGGGTCGCCCAGGGCCGCCCGCACTTCGGCCAGAAGTTCAGAGTCGTTATAGGGCTTCTGGAGATACGCCGCCGCTCCGGCCATGGCCACGCGGTTCTCGTTGGCGTTCTTGTCCCGTGCCGAAAGAACGATCACGGGGATCACGGCGAGGGCCGGGATGGCGCTCAGTCTCTGCATCACCACGAAACCGTCGCCCCCGGGCAGGCCGAGGTCCAGAAGAATCAAGTCCGGCGAGCCCTTGCGTGCGGCGGACACCGCGCTCATGGCGTCCGCGGCGAAGTCGATGTCGTAACCGTTCGCGCGGAGCCTGATGTTGAGGGCCGCCCTCAGATCCGGATCATCGTCGACTATGAGAATTTTCTTCTTGGCCATTCACTCCTCCAACCGGTGCGGATGTGATCGGACCCTCGGGCCCGTCGACGCGCGCGAGCAGGTCGCGCTTCATCATATGTTCGCTCGTCTTTAGCGGCGTGTGCGGACCGAAGACGGGCAACGTGAAGATGAACGAACTCCCTGCCCCGAGTTCGCTCGTCACCCAGATCCGCCCGCCCTGGCGGTCGACCAGCTCCTTGCAGATGAAGAGCCCAAGGCCCAGACCCTTGCGGCCGGCGTGGGCCGCATCCTTGACTTGATAGAGGCGCTCGAAGATTCGTTCGGCGTGCTCACGAGTCAGACCACAGCCGGTGTCCCGCACCTCGAAACGCAGGAAGGCGGGGTCGTTGTCGAAACCGGCGAGAACGCTCACCGTTCCCTCGGAGGGTGTGAACTTGACCGCATTGCCGATGAGATTGATCAGGATCTGCCGGGTTCGCACCGGGTCGGCGTAGGCCGTGGGCAGATCCTCGTCGACCTCGGACAAGAGCCGGACCTGCTTCAACCCAGCCGGGCCGCACGTGGTGTCGATCGCGTCGGCCACCACCTCGGAAGGAAGAACCGACTGCTGCTCGATCGAAAGTTTCCCCGTCTGCATCCTCGTGATCTCGAGCAGGTCCTCGATCATCGCCTCGAGCTGCCCTACATTACGGAGAATCACCCGCATCGCATCCTTCTGCTCCGGGCCGAGCGGCCCCGCGAGGTCGTCCATCAGGATGGTGGAGAACTGATGGATCGCGGTGAGGGGCGAACGCAGTTCATGCGAAACGTGGGACATGACCTCGTCTTTGAGCTGCAGTTCATGCCGCACCAGCTCTTCGCGGAGCTGCTGCTGTTGCTGGCGGGTCGTTTCCGAGTCCGCGAGGAGCCTCTGGCGCTCGATCGCATGGAGGAGAACCCGTTGCAGCGGGTGCTCGTCGAGCCGCCCCTTGATGAGGTAGTCCTGCGCCCCCGCCTGCAGCACCTGTGCCGCGGTCGCCCGATCGGTGTGCCGGCCGGTCAGGACCACCAGAGGAACGCCGGCCGCGGCCGCATGAACACGTTCCACGGTCAGGATGCCCCGGCTCCCGGCCGCGTCGATGTCCAGAACCACGATGTCGATGCCCTCGCGGCCCAGGAGGCCCATGGCCTCTTCAAGGCTCGGCACGTGGGACACTTCGAACAGCCCAGCCTCGCGGTCGGCGAGGATGTCGCGCAACTTCGCCGCGTCTTCAGATGACTCGCCCACGAGCAGGACTCTCACCTTTTCGAGCGAGAAGGCGATACGCCGGGCGCGGCCCTTCTCCTCGGCCGACATCCGGCGGCGCTCCGCCGCCATGGCGAGCCGGGCCCGGAGCTCCTCGACCCGGAACGGTTTGAACATGAGATCGAGAGCACCCGTCGCCAGCACCTCCGGAAGCGTGTAGCGCCCCCAGTAGCCGGTCACCGCGATCGCAAGCAGATCGGGCTGCATGGCCCGGGCGGTTCGCACCAGATCCAGGCCATCGGGCGGGGCCATCGCGATGTCCGTGATCAAAAGGTCATATCGGCTCTCTTCGAGCTGCGCGAGTGCTTCCTTCGAAGAACCACAGGCTAGGGCCTCGTGACCGTCCGATTCGCAGGCCTCGCACAGCAGCTCCGCCATCGCCTCGTCGTCGTCGACGATGAGTACCTTCAAAGCGTGGGGCCGAACGGCAGGTCTCTCGGCTCGATGGTGTCGGAGGTGGCAAGAGCGCCCGCGCGCTGGATCACCATCCGCAACTCCCTTACATTTCCGGGCCACGGATAAGCCTTGAGCGCTTCGAGCGCGCGCGGCGAGAGCGATCTCCTGATCCCGTGTGCCTTCATGAAGTGAAGCGAGAGAGGCAGCACATCACCCGGACGCTCGCGAAGCGGCTTGATCTTCAGGGTCACGCCATTGAGGCGGTAGAGGAGATCCTTACGAAAGGCGCCCTTCGCTACGAGCGCTTCGAGGTCTTGTCCAGATCCCGCCACAAAACGCACTCGCGAACGGATGAGGCGGGAGGACCCGACCCGCGAGTACTCGCTCGTCTCGAGCACGCGCAGCAGTTTCGGCTGAAGGGCCGGACCCATCGACTCGATGTCGTCCAGGAACAAGGTCCCCCGATCGGCCACTTCGAAGAGACCGGGCTTGCGCTCGGAGGCGGCCGCGAAGGCCCCCCGTTCATAGCCGAAAAGCTCCCGCTCGAGCGCCTCATCGGCGATCCCCCCGCAGCTGATCGCGACGAAGGGCTCCATCTTGTGATGGCTCGC
>JAYUUU010000536.1:0-3814 GCA_043754395.1 Vicinamibacteria bacterium | reverse complement strand
TGACATCTGTCCGATCAGGCCCAGCGCTTCGCGCGGTTTAGACCCACTGCATCGCCATGTCGCCGATCACCGGGAGCTTGTACTCCTCATTCCCGTTCGCCTTGATCATCATGAAGATGGTGGCGCCGAGCAGGGCAAGCCCGATGACCAAACCGAGCAGGCTGACTATGAACGCGAGAATGGACGAGACCATCGCTACCACCATGGTGGCGATCTGCAGCGCAACCGAGCACACAATCACGGCGCCATGGAGGAGCAGGCTCTGGAAGCCATGGAACCTGATGAACTTGTTGTCTTTCTCGACAACCACGGCCACGATCGAGAAGACGAACCCGACACAGCAGGGGACATAGCAGAGAAGGCCGCCGACGTTTGGGGCCACGCCGAGTTTGGTTTGGTTGTCGCTCATGCCGCGGATGCTAGCAAAGATCTTTCAGGCCTAGCGCCTCGTCCTTTGGCGCCATTCACGGTCAAGCAGTAACGATTGTCTACTGCACAACCCCTTTTCCGATGTACTGGGGCCAAATCACGGCGGTAGCCTTCCCGGCCTTCACCGAAGGGGCTTCCGCGAAAATCGCAGTGAGTGCCGCGGTGTCGGTCGATCGGGAGAAGAGGACCTCCGCGGTGGCGCCCCCTTCGAGGGTGTACCAGGCTCCCACCGTTCCCTTGTCCACGAGGCCTTTGAAGAAGGTACGGTCCTCCGCCTGCTGGGCGGCGGCTTGTGGCGCCTGGGGTCGCGTGATCTGGATGATTCGGACTTCCTCGATTCCGTTCGGGTCGATACCTTCGCTCTTGAGTGCCTTATGGACGGTGGCGCGCTCGGCGTTCAGGGTCATGTAACCCTCGCGGACATAGTCGTCGGCCTGAAAATAGCCGGTGTATTCCTCCCGGGTATTCGCCTTCACCACCACGATGCCGCGCTTCGTCCGGGACGGATCCGCGAGGGGGCCGGCCGCGAAGAGTTTCTTCTCTCCGTGGAGCTTCCCGAAGTTCGCCACGTGGCCTTTCTGCATCACCATGACCGCCTGCTTGTCGTCCGGAGTCTTCTTTCCGGTTTCGAGGAAGATGAACCACGTGGGCCGCGTGTCGGGCGCGTCCTGGGCCCGAGCCTGGCCAAAGGCTTCCACCCCCAACGTGGCGACGAAGAGAAGGGCTATGGCGGGCGGAGTCTTGATCATGCTGGGAACTTAACAAAAGGCGTCACAGCCGCAATATCCTGTGGCCCGTGACCAGGGAAACGAAGCGGCTTGTCGAAGGTGTCGCCTTCCTCGGAGCCTGAGGTCTGAGCGGAATGATTCGGAACGCGTTACTTCAAGACTTTCGATGCGCCCGCACGGATCCTGTCGACTCGCTTCGCATGGAGTAGAGGCGTAGTCCTCCTGAGGTGACGCGTCGCCCTCGCCTGACGGATTTGCGCCTCGCCGGACTCGGCCTGAGCCTGGCCGCGCTCGGTCGCCTGTCCGCGGAGTCCACGCGGCTCGTTGAATGGCATCGAAGCAAAGTGCTGCCGCGGGTCGCAGCCGTTCTCCAGCCGGCATCGGGCGCCGTGGATACGACGCTGGGAGAGGTCGCGGTTGTTCTTCTCATCGGCGGCTGTCTCGCCGTCATTGTAAAGAGGCGGACGAAGGCGCTGGGGTCCCTGACGTTCTTGCTCGGCGCAGCGGTCTTCTCCTTTTATATGTCGTGGGGCATCGCGTACCAGTATCCCCCGCTCGCGGTAAGGCTCGCGCCGTTCTCACAATTGTCCGAGGCCGCTTCGAAGGCGCGCTTCGCAGAACTCGCGGAATCCTCCGCCCGTCTCGTCAGTCGAGCGGCCGCGGGGGCGCCTGACTTCTCGGGAGATTCCGGGGAATTGCTGCGCCGGATCGACGCCGGCCTCGTCGAGGGCTTCTCCCGGCTTCCGGCCTCTATCGAGGCGTCGCCAATCCGCGGTGTGCGGTTTGGGCCGGTGAAGTTCTCCCGGGTGTCGTTCGCGATGAGCCGGCTGCAGCTTTCCGGCTACTACCTGCCGTGGAGCGGAGAAGCGCAGATCAATGCGGATATGACGCGCACGCAGTGGCCGCGGGTCGCGGCTCACGAGAAGGCTCACCAACGTGGTTTCGCCCGCGAGAACGAGGCGACGGTGATGGGCCTGCTCGCGTGTCTCTCGTCTCGTGAGCCGGCGGTCTTTTACGCGGGCTCGCTCGGACTCTTCGTGGGTTTCGACCGCGAACTGGCGAAGGCCGATCGCGACGCGCGACGCCGTATATGGGAGATGCTGCCGCCGCGTGCGGTCGAGGATTTTCAGAAGGAGGCCGCCTTCTGGAAGTCGCATGAGGGGGCCGCGGGGGTCGTGAGCGAGAAGGTCAACGACACCTACCTCAAGGCCCAGGGTGTTCAGAGCGGCGTCTTGTCCTACGGAGAAACGACGCGGCTCATTCTGCAGGCGATCGACACCGAAACGCTCGAGGTCAAGGCGCTGCTCAAAGACAGCCGAAAGCCGGAAGTGCCAGAGTAACCACCACCGCGAGTCCGCCGATAAGGTTACGGGCGTATGGCTCACGACGCTCCGCTTCTCGCCACCCTCGCGGCCGCCGTTCTCGTGGCCTGGATTCTGGGTTTGCTCGCCCAGCGGTTCCGCTTCTCACCAATCGTGGGCTACCTCCTCGCGGGGGTTGTGATTGGTCCCCATTCCCCCGGCTTTGTGGGCGACGTGGCTCTGGCTTCACAGCTCGCCGAAATCGGCGTCATCCTTCTGATGTTCGGGGTCGGTCTGCATTTCCATATCGGCGATCTGATGGACGTGAAGCGGATCGCCATCCCCGGGGCCCTCATCCAATGCACCGCCGCGACCCTCCTCGGCGTGGGCATCGGGTCGGCCTTCGGCTGGCCGATGGTTGAGGGCCTGGTGCTCGGAATGGCGCTATCGGTCGCGAGCACAGTGGTTCTTCTGCGCGGACTCGAGACCCACAATCTCCTCAGCACGCCGGCCGGACACGTAGCCATCGGCTGGCTGATCGTCGAAGACATTCTGACCGTCGTCGTCCTCGTGGTCCTTCCGGCCCTCGCAACCAAGGGTGGAGCCGCACTGACCGCGACCGGCCTCGCGGTGGCGACGGCGGGCGCTCTCGCGAAGCTTGGGGGTCTCGTCGTTCTGGTTTTTGTCGTTGGGTCGCGGATCGTGCCGCGACTCCTCGTCGAGGTGGCTCGCCTGCAGTCACGGGAGCTTTTCACGTTGACGATCCTCGGGATCACCGTGGCGATCGCCTCGGCGGCCGCGGTTTTCTTCGGAGCGTCCGTAGCCCTTGGGGCCTTTCTGGCCGGCATGGTGGTGGGCCAGACCAAAGCCAGCCAGCAGGCGGCAGCCGACGCGCTGCCGCTTCGCGATGCGTTCGCGGTGCTCTTCTTCGTCTCCGTGGGAATGTTGTTCGAGCCGGCCTTCCTGACCCGCGAGCCCTGGCTGTTCCTCGCCGCCCTCGGCGTTGTTCTGGTGGGGAAGCCTCTCGCGGCACTTGCGGTCGTGGCTCTGCTCGGCTACTCGACCCGCACCGCCCTCGTGGTCGCGGTGGGCCTCGCCCAGGTCGGAGAGTTCACCTTCATCCTCGGAACGCTCGCGCGGCATCATGAGCTTCTTTCCGAGACCGGTTACAGCCTTCTGGTCGCGAGCGCGCTCGTTTCGATCGCGGTCAATCCATTCCTCTTTCGAGCCCTGGAGCCTCTTGAAGCCGGCCTTCGACGGCTGCCGCGGATATGGGGCCTTCTCAATGCCGCCGCGGTTGGCCGGGCGGAGCGCTACAACGACAGCGCCGCTCAGGCGATCGCCACTCCTAAGACG
>JAYUUU010000535.1:0-2579 GCA_043754395.1 Vicinamibacteria bacterium | reverse complement strand
GCAGGTCGCGGGCTTCACGCCGCAGCGCCCGGGCCTTCTGATCGACCGATCGCCACCGGGCCCGCCAGTCCGCCTCTGCGGCATCTGACGAAACGCTTTCCGCCGATGCGGAACGGCTGCCGCGCGCCGGTGCGCGGGAAGGCCTGACGCCTTCGGCGATGGCCGGCTCCTCGGGCTTCTCGGCCGGAGGGCGGCAAGCCGCGATCCGTTCGAGATCCGCGTTGGTGAAAACCCGCCTTTCGCCGCGGACGACTACGGGACGCGAACAGTCGGGTGCGGGTGGCGCGAGTGTCGTCGCGAGTGTCATCCCTACGAGGGACAGAGTGAGGAACGTCATTGGGGTCTCCTTTTAGGTCCGGGAGAGGACCGAGGCGGAGACGACCCGCAAGCCACCCGGGATCATAGCGTGCGAAGGCCGGCCCGACTAGAATTACGGGCTTCCCATGATCACCCAACGCCTGTTTCCCTTCGCCGAAGTCTGGTGGGTCTACGTTCTGACCACCGTTCTCATCGCCGCTTTTCTGGCGGTGGACCTGGGTTTCTTTCACAAGAAAGCCCACCGGGTGGGCGTGCGCGAGGCCACGACGTTCGCCATCATCTGGGTTCTGGTGGCTCTCGCCTTCAATGTCGGCCTCTACTTCTGGTCGCTGTCCTTCCTTTCGACCCATCCGCCTTTGGGGATGAGCGTCGACGCGGCGGCGAAGCGGACCGCTATGGAGTTTCTCGCCGGCTACGTGATCGAGTATTCGCTATCGGTCGACAACCTGTTCGTCTTCGTGGTGGTCTTGAACTACTTCGCGATTCCGCCGGAGTTCCGCCACCGCGTCTTGTACTTCGGCATCCTGGGCGCGCTCGTGTTCCGCGCCCTCTTCATCGGCCTCGGGGCGATCCTGCTGCAGTTCCAGTGGGTGGTGATCGCCCTCGGCGTATTCCTCATCTTCACGGGTTACAGGGTCATGGCCGCCGACGATGAGCGGTCGGTGGACCCCGAGAAGAACGTGATGATCAAGTGGCTGCGCCGCATGATCCCGGTCACCTCGAAGATCGAGGGACAGAACTTCTTCATTCGCGAGAACGGCACCTTGAAGGCCACGCCGCTCTTCATCGCTCTCGCCTTCCTGGAACTCACCGACGTGGTGTTCGCGCTCGATTCCGTCCCGGCCGTGTTCGCGATAACCAACGAGCCGCTCATCGTGTTCACCTCGAACATGTTCGCCATTCTCGGCCTGCGGAACCTCTACTTCCTTCTCGCCGAGGCGGTGGACCTGTTCCATCTCCTCAAGTACGGTCTCGGGATCGTGTTGATGTTCGTCGGCCTCAAGATGACGATCCTGAACAAGATGTGGGACGGTCATTTCCCGATCTCGATCTCTCTTGGCTTCATCCTGACCGTCCTCGCCATCGCCATCGGCGGATCGCTTCTGTTCCCCAAGAAGCCCGCCCACAAGTAAGTCGCTAGAAGAGAAGAACGGAAGTCTCATCATGGAAGAACGCACCCTCAAGGAGATCACGCCGCCGTCGGTTGATTTCTCGCAGTGGTATCTCGATGTCGTCCTCAAGGCCGAGCTTGCCGACTACGGCCCGGTCAAGGGCTGCATGGTCATCCGTCCCTATGGCTTCGCCATCTGGGAGAACCTGCAGGCCGAGACCGATAGGCGCATCAAGGCCCTCGGGCACAAGAACGCCTACTTCCCGCTGCTCATTCCAAAGAGCTTCCTGCAGAAGGAGGCGGACCACGTCAAAGGATTCGCGCCCGAGTGCGCGTGGGTGACGATCGGCGGCGGCGAGGAGCTTGAAGAGCCGCTCGCCATCCGGCCGACCTCCGAGGCGATGATCTGCTCGATGTACGCCAAGTGGGTGAAGTCCTGGCGAGATCTGCCGGTGCTTTTGAACCAGTGGTGCAACGTTGTGCGCTGGGAGAAAGTGACGCGGCCGTTTCTGCGCACCACCGAGTTCCTCTGGCAGGAAGGCCACACCCTTCACGCCACCGCCGACGAAGCCCAGAAGGAAACCCTCTCCATTCTCGAGATGTACCGGGAAGTGGCCGAGGATGTTCTCGCCATGCCCGTGCATTTCGGGCCGAAGAGCGACTCCGAGAAGTTCGCGGGCGCTTCGATGACCTACGCCATCGAAGCTCTCATGGGCGACGGCAAGGCCCTCCAGGCGGGCACCTCGCACAACCTCGGCCAGCACTTCTCGAAAGCGTACGGGATCGAGTTCGTAGATCAGAACCAGCAGCTGGTGATGCCGTGGTCGACCTCATGGGGCGTCTCCACGCGCCTCATTGGCGGGATGATCATGACCCACGGCGACGACCGCGGTCTGATCGTGCCGCCGAAGGTGGCCCCTTACCAGGTGGTCATTGTTCCGATTCCTCCGCGCAAGGGTGACTGGAACGAAGCGGTTCTGCCGAAGGCCCGGGCCCTCGCCGCGGAACTCACGGCCGCGGGCATCCGCGTCCACCTCGACGACCGCGACAACCACCAGATGGGCTTCAAATACGCCGACTGGGAGATGCGTGGCGTTCCGATCCGCATGGAACTCGGACCGAAGGACATCGAGAAGGATTCGTGCGTCCT
>JAYUUU010000534.1:0-1996 GCA_043754395.1 Vicinamibacteria bacterium | reverse complement strand
CCCACCGAGCCGATCATTTCGAGTGAAGGCAGGTACTGTTCGTTGAAGTCAGGGGAGTCGAGCAGGGCGACGATCTGCGAGGGCACCACCATCACGTGGCTGACGCGCTCGTCCGCGACGGCCTTCATGTACGCGCGCGGCTCGAACTGCTTGTGAAGGACGAACCGGCAGCCGAGGTAGAGCCAAGGCATCAGGGTAAGGAAGGAACCGTTGAAGACCAGCGAACCCGCGTGGAGAACCACGCTTTCCGGGGTCATTCGCCAGGCGGACGCGAAAAGAGTGCAGTAAGCCGCGCGAATCGCGTGAGTGTGGACGATGCCTTTGGGGAGGCCGGTCGTGCCGCTGCTATAGATGATGTTGAACGGGTCGTCACCGCCCGGCGGAGGAACGGCCGGCGCGGACTCGGACGCCGCCCCGACGAGGGCCGCGTAGCTTCGGCCCCAGGAGGGACGTGCTCCGCTGAAGAGGTAGCGGTCTTCCGCAATGGCGCGAAGACTCTCCTTGACCGAAAGGATCGTCTCTGCGAAGCCGCCATCGGCGACGAGCGCCCGCGTGTCCGAATCCTCGAGCAATGTCTTGAGGGCCGGGCCTCGGAGCAGGGGACTCAACGGGACTACGACGAGACCGGTGCGCGCGGCCGCGCAATAGACCTCGAGAAGTTCGAGGCAGTTGCCGAGCACGGTGGCGATCTTGTCCCCGGGAACAAGCCCAAGGCCCAGCAGCCCGTTGGCCGCTCGATTCACTCTCTCCTCGAACGCGCGGAACGTGAGCCTGGCGTCACCAAAAACCACGGCGGGGTGGTCGGGTCGGTATCGGGCGTGATGGCCCAGGAGGCCTGCGATGTCCATACTTTGGAGGGTTCCTCGCGTGTTTCTTGAAAACCGAACGCGCGTTATGTAAAGGAACGTACTCCCCGGGCCGCGGGCCGTCAAGCTTTTTTCGGCCAAGAAGGCAAAGTCATGACTGTTTTCGCAAAAACCGCTTGACGCCGGATGGGCACTCGCGGTACGGTCTTGAATATAACGAGCGTTCGGTTTGTTGAGCACACGCGCCGATTCGCTCTTCTTCTGGAGAACACCCACATGATCCGTCGCCCCACCCCCCTCACCTCGACCAAGCACCTCATCGCCGCCGTGCTGGCCCTGGCCTTCTTCGGGCCCGCCGAAACAAATGCGCTGGTGCTCCCCGCTGAGGGACCGGCGGCACAGGCCCAGGCGTCTCCAACCCCAGCGGCGACACCGGCCGAGGACCCGAAGGACGTGAAGCGCGCCGAAGATGTCACGGTGACGGCGCGACGTCGGGAAGAGAACGTCCAGAAGGTCCCTCTCGCCGTCACGGTGAAGGCGGGGAATGACCTCGAGGTGGCGGCGGTGGCCGACCTCTCCGAGCTCCAGGGCGAAGTGCCCAATCTTTCGATCTACCAGGGCCGCAACCAGTCGACCACCCTCACCGCGTTCATGCGCGGCGTCGGCCAGGCCGACCCGCTTTGGGGCGTCGATCCCGGCGTCGGCCTTTATATGGATGATGTCTACATGGCCCGCCCCCAGGGTGCGTTGCTTGACGTTTTCGATGTCCAGCGGATCGAAGTGCTCCGAGGTCCTCAGGGCACCCTCTACGGCAAAAACACCATTGGTGGCGCCATCAAGTATGTGAGCCGTGATCTGGTCGACAAGTGGCAGGGCGGTGCGTCGTTCACCGGCGGCAACTACAGCACCAAGGATTTCCGGGGCAGCGTCAGCGGGGCCTTGATCGAAGGCAAGTTGCGCGCGCGTATCGCCGGTGGCTCGTTCCGTCACTCCGGTTATGGCACCAACCTCTTCACCGGCGCCGACGTCTCGGACAAAGATACCCTCGCCTTCCGCCTCGGTGTCGATTGGCTGCCGTCCACCAGCGTCAAGGTCCAGCTGAGCTACGACCAGACCAAGGATGACGCGCAGCCGAAGGGCCTCACGCGGCTCGCCGCGAACGCCCTGTGCCCGGCCTTCTCGGGCGGCGC
>JAYUUU010000533.1:0-2182 GCA_043754395.1 Vicinamibacteria bacterium | reverse complement strand
TCTTCGTCCGGCGCGCCGCCCCCCGACTTCGCCACGTCTTCCTGCTTCACCTTCTCGGCGTTGAACTTCACCGCACTCGCGATGATCTTGTCGAGGGTTTCGTCGAAGTCGAAGCTCGTCGCCTTCGAGAAGCGCGTGAAGTTGACCCGCGAGACGACGAAGGCCTTGAGGTAGGGGCTTGTGAGCCCTTTAGCCTTGAGTTTCTCAACCGCGATGCCGACCGCATCGTCGAGCTTCAGGATCTTTTTGCCCCGCCGGTCGCGTTCCTTGATTGCCGCGGACATGGGCTCGTCGAGGAAAGCATCGGCGCGGCGCAGGATGGACTGATAGGCGCCGCCCGAGAAGCGCGGACGCTCCTCGTAGCAGCTTCCAAGGGTCAGGAAGGCCGGCTGCTCGAACTCGAACGCGAACTCCGACTCGAGGGTTTCCACCTTGCGCATCTTCGAGAGGGCGCGCGCCATGCGGATGGTCTCGAGCGACTTCTCCTTGAGGTTGTGCGCTTTCTCCGTGTTGAGGGCGAGGATCTTGAAAGCGACGGTGGCATCGGGCACGAGGAGCGCCGTCACGGTTTTCACCCCCAGCTTCTTGAGTGCTTGAAGCCGGTGGTTCCCGTTCGGGGTGAGGTAGCGGCCATCCTCGCGCACGGCGATGATCGGGTCGAGGAAGCGGCCGATCGTTTCGATTACGCCCATCAGGCGCTTCACGTGAGTTTCGGATCTGCCGAGCGAGTTTCTGCGCGTGGAGTTCAAAACCGAGCCGAAGAACGAGCTCAGTCTCAAGGGCAGATTTTTCCGTGAGGCGTATCCAGGGGGCGAGAATGTCGAGAGGATGCATTTCGACAACGAACAGGTACGGATCACGCGGCTGATCGGCGTTTTTGGGAAGCCGTTGACGCTCACCACTCGGCCGGGTGAACCCGCGCTGCTTGTGGCTTTGGCCGACCTCGATCTCGTCTCCACGCGAGGCAACGCTGCGAAAGCTCCCCTCAAGGTAGGCCTTGGTCTTTCGGAGTGGGTGGGCGCGAACCAGCGCTTGACTCTTCAGAACGTGGGATGGAAGCCCGCCGAAATGCTCCGATTCGATTTCAAGACCCGTCCCCTGACCCCTGAAGAGTTGAGCCTCAACCCCAAAAAACACGAGCACGCGGCGAAGTGATCTCTGGCGTCTTGATAGCAATCCTGTGCTCCGCTGCGCCGCAGACGGACAAGGCAAAGGCGAGCCCCACCCCTCCGGAGGCGAAGGATCCGTCGGGCCGCGTCGCCCTGGTCGAAGAGGTCACGGTCACGGCCGAGCGCCGGAGCGCGCGGGTGAGCGACACCGTCGCGAGTGTTTCGATTGTGTCGGGCGACGACCTTCGCGCCGCCGCGGCCTGGACACTCGACGATGCGCTGCGCCAGATCCCGGGCTTCTCCCTCTTCCGTCGCAGCGGAAGCCGCACCGCGAATCCCACGGCGCAGGGGGTTTCGCTGCGGGGTGTGGGGCCGAGCGGGGCGAGCCGGGCCGCGGTTTTGAGCGACGGGATTTCCCTTAATGATCCCTTCGGCGGCTGGGTGTACTGGGGCCGCACGCCGCGCCTTTCGATCGAGCGCATCGAGGTGGTTCGGGGCGGCGCATCGAGTCTTTATGGGACGGACGCTCTCGGCGGCGTCATCAACTTGATCCCCCGCGAGACCGCGAAGGACGCCCTCTTCGCGGATGTGTCTTACGGCGGTCAAGACTCGGCCACGGGATCGATCTTCGCCGGCCGGAAGATCGGCCCCTTGACCGCGCAGATCGCGGGCGAACTGTTCCATACCGGTGGATACGTGATGGTGGATGAGAGGGAGCGCGGCGCCATCGACACCAAGGCCGGCGCGACCTACAAGACACTCGACCTGCGGGTCGCCGAGTCGGCCCGTGCCGACCGGCGTGCCTTCATCTCGGGCACGCTCTTCAACGAATCGCGCGAGAACGGAACGCCCCTGCAGACAAACGACACCTCCTTGCGCCACTTGTCCATAGGCCTCGAGCGGGAGTTTTCGAGGGCTGGCCGCTTCGGGGTTCGTTCCTACCTGGGTTCCCAGACGTACAACCAGATTTTCTCGGCAGTGGCGGCGGGCCGGAGCACAGAGTCCTTAACCAGGCGCCAGCGCACACCCGCGAGGCAGTTCGGCGCGTCCCTTCAATGGTCCAGGCGCGCAGG
>JAYUUU010000532.1:0-2520 GCA_043754395.1 Vicinamibacteria bacterium | reverse complement strand
CGCATGTGGTCGCCTGAAAAATGACGCAAGGAGACACAAATGGGACTCTTCGGCACCATCATGGAAAAACTCGGTCTGTCCAAACCCGCCCCGGTTTATCAGATCCCCAAACCCCCTCCTTATAAGGTAGGCCAGGCGGGCGACCCGGCTGCGGCACCTCCGACACCTCAGCCTGTGGCGGTGGTCGATGTCGTGGCGCAGCTCGAGAAGCGCGCCAAAGACAGCGAGCAGAAGCTCAACTGGAAGACGTCCATCGTCGACCTCCTGAAACTCCTCGAGATCGACAGCAGTCTGACCGCCCGCAAGGACCTCGCCAAGGAACTCGGCTGTCCCGCGGACCTGATGGAGGACTCCGCGAAGATGAACATGTGGCTGCACAAGACCGTGCTCGCCCGCATTGCTCAAAACGGCGGCAACGTTCCGAAGGAGTTGTTGGACTAGACCATGCAGATCACCGACATCCTTTCCCAAATCGGGACAACGTCCTCTCGCCCGAGCCCACGGATGTGGGGCTTGGTAACGTCGTCCTCGGCCAGATCTTCTCGATGACATCCTGAGCATGGCCGGCAAGGCGATGCGGTAACCGAGGAGGCGGCGCGCACGGTTTAGTTACTCGCTACCATCAGGCGCAGTCCGCGGCGGCGGAGAAACAGCCACTAGACTGCGCTATCCATGTCTTTGACGTTGGGATCGCGCCTTGGCGCTTACGAGATCTCTGCCCCGATCGGGGCCGGAGGCATGGGCGAAGTGTTCCGCGCGCGCGATACGAAACTCAATCGCGACGTCGCGATCAAGGTTTTGCCCGCGGCCTTCGCGCAGGATCCTGAGCGGCTGGCGCGGTTCAATCGTGAGGCGCAGACTCTCGCGTCCCTCAATCACACCAACATCGCGCACGTGTATGGATTCGAGAGCGGGACCGCGCCCGACGGCTCCACCGTTCACTTCCTCGCGATGGAGTTGGTAGAAGGCGAGGACCTGTCGGAACGCCTGAAGCGCGGTGCGATTCCGGTGGAGGAGGCGATTGCGATCGCGAAGCAGATCGCGGATGGTCTCGAAGAAGCCCACGAGAAGGGCATCGTCCATCGCGATTTGAAGCCCGCCAACGTCAAGCTCACACCCGACGGAAAGGTGAAGGTCCTCGACTTCGGTCTCGCCAAGGCTTACTCGGCGGATCCGACGGCGAGTGGGTCAACGGAGATCTCTCATTCGCCCACGATGACCCGTCAGGGCACCGAAGCAGGGATGATCATGGGCACCGCGGCCTACATGTCGCCGGAACAGGCGCGAGGCAAGACCGTCGACAAGCGCGCGGACATCTGGTCGTTCGGCGTCGTGCTCTTCGAAATGCTTACCGGCGAGCGCCTGTTCTCGGGGGAGACCGTGAGCGACATTCTCGCCGCGGTGCTCACGAGAGAGCCGAACTGGGCCGCACTTCCCGCGGCAACACCGCCTGCCATTTCGCGCCTGCTGCGCCGCTGCCTGGAGCGCGATCCCAAGCGGCGCCTTCACGACATCGCGGACGCCCGCTTCGATCTCGACGACGCTCTGGTTTGGGGACGCTCCGAGCCATCGGGTTCGCACCTTGTTCTTTCCACTTCGCGATCCTCGCCGGCCATCTCCTTGCTGGGCGCCCTGGCGCTCACAGCGCTTGGCGTTCTGGCCGGGGGCTTCGGGGTTCGCCAATGTGGAGCCCCTGCGGCGTCTCCGACCGCGGTCCATCTCGCCACCGTGCTTCCCATGCTCGACGATCTGGTGCAACAAGCCTCGGGCGTCGCCATCAGCCCCGATGCCACCAAGCTCGCTTTCTGGCACGCCCTGGGCGAGGATCGCGGTCTCTTCCTTCGGTCCCTCGACAAGCTCGATCCAACCTTCATCCCCGGTTCAGAAGAAGGTATCGGCCCGCTCTTTTCTCCAGACGGAAAATCGGTGGCGTTCTTCTCCTCACCGCTTGGAACAAGACCAGGCGGGCTCTACCGGATCAAGATCGAGGGCGGCGCACCCCTCCTCCTCGCGGAGACGGGAACGAGTGCTATGGGTGGTTTCACTTTCACCGGACACTGGACGGACGACGGCCAGATTCTCTTCTCCGGGTCTTCCCCGGTCATCCAGAGAGTCCCGGCGGCGGGCGGCGCCGTAACCGACGTTACGGTTCTGGATGTGGCGCGGGGCGAGCAGAGGCATGGCCAACCGCGGCTCCTTCCCGGAGGGAAAGGCATCGTCTACGTGGCCGTCGTGACCGGAGGACGCCAGGACGTGATGGTGTCCAATGGGTCCGGGGGAGCCGGACGAGTTCTCGTAAAGGGGGCCACCACGCCGCGCTACTCATCGACCGGGCACCTGGTTTTCGCCCTCGAAGCGACGCTATTCGCGGCCCCCCTCGACCTCGACACTCTGGAATTGATCGCCGAGCCATTCCCCGTCGTCGAGGGAGTCGCGGTAGCGGTCTACGGAAACTATCGTCATGCCAAGTACGACCTCGCCGACAACGGGACGCTCGCCTACCTCGTGGGGGGCGCCCTG
>JAYUUU010000531.1:0-5136 GCA_043754395.1 Vicinamibacteria bacterium | reverse complement strand
TTCAAAGAACCGCTCCAGTTCCGCTCGGCGTGAACGCGGGGAATAGGCCCGGTGATCCAGACGCCGGGGCTCAACAAGGTCGGATGCTCATGGACGATGAAGGTGCCGCCAAGCTCTTCGTAGCCGGCCTTTTGGGGGAGCAGCCCATTCGCGTCGCTCCCGTCCGGCCGGAGTCTCGGTTTAAAGATCGATGCGCCGACGTGCGCTCGTGAAAGTGCCGCGGGGTTCTTCGCGCGAAGTTCGCGGCGCAGGGTCAGCAGGCCGCCTGTGTGATCTGCGTGGTTGTGCGTAATCACGAGATCGGTGACGTCGGAAAGGTCGATTCCGAGTTCCCCGGCATTCTTCGAAACGGTCTCGGGCCGGGCACCGGTGTCGATCAGCAGGCGTCTTCCATCGGCCTCCACGAGGGCGGCGAAGCCCCACTCGCCCACGCCGGCGAGACCGCCCGTGAGCATCGTCGAAAGGACGGTCACCTTGAGCTTCGAGACTACGGATCCAGGGCGGGCTCTTGTCGGGGCCGCCAAGATCGCGGGTATGGGCTCGGGCGGAACACACGCGGCCGTGGGCCCCTCGCATCGCATCGTGGTGAAGACTTCGGCCTGCACAAGCCATCGGCCGTCGACGCTCCGCTGCCATTTCGCCGAATAGACACCCGAGGCTTTCGCCGCCCCTCCTGCGGTGGTGTAGCTCCCCGCCCAATCACCCGACTCCTCGGCGAGGCCCCACACCTCATTCACTCGAATCTGGCTGGGCTTCCTTATATAAGTGACGGTGGGATCGGCGGCGAAGCGTTCCTTCCACTGTTCCTGTTCGGACGAAGCGCCGTGCCGCTGGTCGCTTCGACCCGTGACGACGTGATACCCGGGAGCCAGCAGGCGTCCTATCGCCGCGGCATCGCGCTTTAGAATCGCCGCGTTGTACTCCGCACGGGCAGCGCGAACCGGAGCGTCTCCGCCTTCGAGAGACGCGAGCAGGGTAAGGGCCAGGATCATGATCTCGCGACGATAACGCGCTTCAGACGCGCAGGAGGCGTCGCGCAATGAGCTTCGTGAACTCGAGTGCTATGAGCAGGCCCAAGGAGGCGCCAACCGCCACCGCGAGATCGGGCGGATGGAGGGGGCCGAAACGAAGCAGGGACGTCGCCCACGGCCAAAGCAGGGTCGTCGCCAGCATCAGGCCCACCGCGGCCAGGACCTTCACCAGCGCGCCGTTGGGCCGCGTGATCGCGGTAGCAAGCGATGCCGAAAAGGATCGGTTCACGAAGATCAGGGCCACGATGTTGAGAACCAGGGAAAAAAAGACCAGCGCGCGCGCCTCGGCCGGCGGCATGCTGTTGGTGAGCGCCGCGACGTAAATAGAGGCGACGACGAGAAAAGAGAGAAGGCCCTGCATGACGCTCCAAAGAATCAAGGGGCCGCCGAAAAGCGGGGCCTTCGGATCGCGCGGCTTCCTCTTCATGATGTCCTGCTCTTCGGACTCGGCCTCGAACACGAGCGAGCACACGGGGTCGATGACCATCTCGAGAAGGGCGATGTGAACCGGGCCGAACAAAATCGGCAGACCGAAAGGCAGAGGCAGAAGTGCCAGACCCGCGATAGGCACGTGGACCGCGAAGATGAAACCCATGGCCTTGCGGAGGTTGTCGTAGATGCGCCGGCCGAGCCGCACCGCCTTCACGATCGACCCGAAGTCGTCGTCGAGCAGGACGATCGCGGAGGCCTCGCGCGCCACATCGGTGCCGCGGCCGCCCATGGCGATGCCGATGTGCGCGGCCTTGAGGGACGGCGCGTCGTTGACGCCGTCCCCGGTCATGGCCACCACTTCGTTGTTCGCTTTGAGGGCCTGAACGATCCGGAGTTTCTGCTCCGGCATGGTCCGCGCGAAAAGCGTGGCGGTTCGAAGACGCGTTTGAAGCTCGGTCTCGCTCAGCTTCGCTAGATCGTCGCCGGTGAGGATGTCGTCGACCGTGAGGCCCGCCGCGCGACCGATCGCTCGCGCGGTGGTCGGATAGTCGCCCGTGATCATGAACACCTTGATGCCCGCCGAACGACACGCGGCCACCGCCTCGACCACCCCGGGCCGCAGTGGGTCGGCGAGGCCCACCAGACCGAGCAGATCAAAGTCGAAGTCGTGTTGGGATCCGGGCAGCGTCGCGCCCTTGAAGGAACCCTTCGCCACCGCCAGAACGCGCATGCCCTCGGCAGCGATGGCATCGGTCTCCTTCGCGACGAGGGCACGGTCGGCATCGCTCAGGTGGCACAACGCAGCGACGGCTTCGGGGGCGCCTTTCGCGGCGATCACGAGGCCAGGACTCCCCCGAGGGCGCTCCCACACGTGGGTCATGGCCAGATGATCTGGACGCAGCGAGTATTCGCGCACAAGCTTCGAATCCGGCGGAAGGATGCGCGCTGACCCTTCGAGCCGTTCCTTCCCGAGCGCATGGAACGCTTTCTCCATCGGATCGGTGGGTTCGCTGGCGCTCGCGAGAATCCCGAACTCGGCGAGAGCATGGAAGACTCCCGGCATCGTTTTGTCGGCCGCCTCGGCGGGCCGGAACGTCTCGCCGTTGATGAGACGCAACTCGGCCACCCTCATGCGGTTCTGCGTCAGCGTCCCTGTCTTGTCGGTACAGAGCACGGTTGCGGACCCGAGGGTCTCAATCGCCGCGGCTCGCCTGGTGAGAACGCGGGCCTGAGAGATGCGCCAGGCGCCCATCGCCATGAAGACGCTCAGCACGACCGGAAACTCCTCAGGCAACATCGACATGCCGAGGGCGATGCCCGCGAGCACCGCGTCGAGCCAGCCTCCCCGCATTGTTCCGTAGAGAATCACCGCGAGTACGCTCACGCCGAGGCCCACTGTCCCGAACAGGCGGACGATGTGACGCGTCTGGGCCTGAAGCCGCGGCGGTTCGAGGTCGAGGGTGCTGAGACTCTGGCCGATCCTTCCGATCTCGGAGAGCGCGCCTATCGCCGTGACTTCGCTGATACCGGTGCCGCGAACCACCAGCGAGCCGGAATAGACAAAAGGCAGATCGTCGCCTCCGGGCCGGGGAGCGGCGACCGGCGCATTGGAGTCCGCCGCGATCTTCCTCACCGGCGCCGACTCTCCGGTCAGAAGGGACTCATCGGTCTGGATGTCGTGGCACTCGATGAGGCGCGCGTCCGCCGGCACGCGGTCTCCCTCGGCCAGGATCATCAAGTCGCCCCGGACCACTTCGCGGCCGGCGATCCGCTTTCGCTCGCCATCGCGGATGACCAGGGCGCGGGGGCTCGTGAGGTCGCGCAGGGCCTCGAGGACTCTCTCCGTCCGCGACTCCTGAACCACCGTGATCACCACCGACAGCATCGCGAACGCGATCAGGATGAGGGCTTCCTTGAGGTCGCCCAGCATCAGATACACCGCGCCGCCGCCCAGAAGGAGGGCGAGCATGGGTTCGCGGACGACCTCGAGGACGATGCGGAAAGGCGTGCGCCTTTCCGGTCGCGGCAGTTCGTTGAAGCCTTCCGCACCCTGACGGGACTGGGCCTCTGCTTCGCTGAGGCCCCGCGCGGCATAAGCAGGCGGGGTGAGTGGATCCATGGTGTGCGCCTGAATGCGGCGCGACGCTCTTGATGTTAGGACGCGGGCCGCGGGATCACATCTGATGCGTTTGAATCACCCCGACCTCAATCCGGGCAGCCAGCGGCTCCTGTGCCATGCGACCCGGAAGCACTGTTGGCCTCCCGTCCACAGCGCGCGAGACGCGCTGTAGCCATGGCATTCGGGAGCCATTTGGCCATGGCCTCGCCCGCGGTCCAATGTCCGAAATCGTTGAAGTGAACGTCGTGACGCAAATAGGGCCTTCGTCCGGTGGACCGCGCGGCCTCGCGGAGGACCGGCAGGAGGTCGAGGAAAGGAACATCCTTCTTCGAAGCCCATCCGGCGAGCAGCGCCTGGGGCAAAGAGATATCAAACCGCGGGCCGACCGGGTGAATCGCGTAGACCTGCTCCGCGGTGGGAATCGCCGCGATGAGAAAGGCCGCGCCGTTTCGTTCGGACAAGAGCCGCATTTCCTCCAGCAGTTCCTTTGACCGATCCACCGCCCGGAGCGCCACCGCGGGAAGAGGCGACTGCGACCAGAATGAGTACGAGGTGAAACGCTGCGATACCTCGTACTCCAGATACGGAGGGTCCCGGTTGGTCGCGCGCAGGACGAGGCGCACCAGCGCCGAACTCCACAGCCGGCCCAGCCGGCCCAGCCGGCCCCGCGGGCGCACGGGGCGCGGGTCGACGTAGGGCGCCGTCTGGTTGAACGGCGGCACTTTGCCCTCAAGGGCGTCCTCGGCCAGGTCGGCCGAACCGTCGCGGACGACATACCGCGTGGTGTCGAGGAAAGAATCTCGGATGTCGTTCCCGTTGAAGGTGGCGACCAGAACCACATCAGGGGCAAACTTCAGGACTTCTTCTCGAAGAAGCAGAAGCTCGTCTTCGAAGCCGTACCCGCCGACACCGAAGTTCAGCACCTCAAAGCCCTTGCCGAGACGGCGCTCCAGGATGGCCGGGAAGCTCCGCTCGATGCTCCGCGCCCAGCAGCCAAATGCGAAGGAGTCGCCGAGCACGGCGATCCTAAAAACTCCCGGCCGCTTTTCGGTCGCGACTTCGCGCCATCGCATCCCGCGCGTATTGGTGTTGACCTTGATGGTCCGTCCCTCGATTCCGGCGGAGAGCCGCAGATTCGGCCTCAACCGGAACGAACCCGTTCCATTTGGGTTCGGATCGAACAGGGCCAGACGCGGCGAGCGGGGTCTCCGCCCGGCTCCTTGGCTCTCCCCCACACGCGCGATACCTTCCAAAAGAGCGAGTGCGAAGACCAGGCCAAGGGCCAGCGCGATCGCTCGACCGAGCATCCTTCGAAGGGTCTGTCTCACCTCGATGACGATAGGTGTGAGGCAATCCCTTGATTTGTGCGGTGGACCACTGAGGCGGCCGGGGTGCTCCCTCCCCCCGCATCTGCGAAACTCGGCGGCGCATGATCCGCTTTGTCCTCGCCGCAACGCTTCTCGCCACCGTTCAGACCTCGAGCCCCTCACCCCTTCCTTTGCCGGGAGGAACACTCCGCATCGCCGCGGCCTCGGACCTGCGCTTCGCGCTCGA
>JAYUUU010000530.1:0-5595 GCA_043754395.1 Vicinamibacteria bacterium | reverse complement strand
GAGGTCGACGTTAAGCTGCCTCTGCCCCCGGACGCTGACCTCAACATCGTCACCTCACCCGACGGCCGCACCATCTACTACGGCGCGCGGCAGACCGAGGCGAATATCTGGAAGGTGGAGCGAGAGGTGGCGGCGAGGAAATAGTTTTTCGCCATACAATCGTATGAATGAACCGCCGAACTTTTTCAAGCGCGTCGGTCGCCGGGCTCGACTCCATCAACTCGTAGCAGGAGTTCTTCTTCACCATGCCCCGTCCCAGCCGCCTCGGCCTCGCCGCCATCGCCCTCATCGCCGTCGGGCTCGTCGCGTACGGCGAATGGAAGGACCCCGAGCAGGGCCCGCTCGACGCTGCGGCGCGCGCGAGCGCGACGGGCCGGTTCGTGACCCTCTCCGACGGCGTCACGCACTACGACATCGCGGGGCCGGACACCGGGCGCGTGGTGGTGCTGGTGCACGGCTTCTCGGTGCCGTCGTACATCTGGGACTCGACGACGACGGCGTTGAGCGCGGCCGGGCTGCGCGTGATCCGCTACGACCTGTTCGGACGCGGCTGGTCCGACCGACCCGATGCGGCGTACGACGGCGCGATGTACGACCGCCAGCTGGACGAGTTGCTCGACTCGCTGCGCGTGACCGGGCCGATCGACCTGGTGGGGCTCTCGTTCGGCGGATTCGTGACGTCGCACTACGTGGCGGGGCATGCGGCCCGGGTGCGCACGCTCACGATGGTCGATCCCGTGAGCTCACAGCCCAAGCTCCCCGGGTTCATGCGCTGGCCCGTGGTGGGGCCGTGGATGTGGCAGGTGACGCAGGTGCCGAGGATGGCCGATGGGCAGGCGAAGGACTTCCTTCATCCCGAGCGCTTCCCGACCTGGGTGGACCAGTACCGGCCGCAGATGCGCTACGACGGGTTCGGCCGCGCGCTGCTGCGGAGCGTGATCACCATCAGCGAGACCGACTTCGGGCAGCTGTTCGCGGCCGCGGGGAGCACGGGGGTACCGACGCTGCTCGTGTGGGGGCAGCAGGATGCAACGGTGCCGATTGCGCTTTCGGCGGTGGCGCGCGGGAGCATCCCGGGGCTCGAGTTCTTCCCGGTGGACTCGGCGGGGCATCTGCCGCACATTGAGCAGTCGGCGCTGGTGCATGGGCGGATGCTGGAGTTCTTCCGCGCGCATGGGTCAAGCGGCCGCTGATGGAGCAACTGCCGGTCATGGATACGCGCCTTTAGACTCCACGCCTTCATGAGCCTTGCGAGCGGATCGAGAATTGGCCCCTACGAGGTCACAGCCCCCATCGGTGCTGGCGGGATGGGCGAGGTGTTCCGCGCGAAGGATACGAAGCTTGGGCGTGACGTCGCCATCAAGGTGCTGCCCGCGGCCTTCGCACAAGACCCCGAGCGGCTCGCGCGTTTCGAGCGCGAGGCCCGGGTGCTCGCGTCCCTCAATCACACCAACATCGCTCACGTTTACGGCTTTGAGAGCGCGACTCTTCCGGATGGCTCCGTCGCGCATTTCCTGGCCATGGAGATGGTCGAGGGTGAGGACCTCGCCGAGCGGTTGAAGCGCGGCGCCATCCCCATCGACGAATCGATCGCCATCGCGAGGCAGATCGCCGAGGGTCTCGAAGAAGCCCACGAGAAGGGCATCGTCCACCGTGACCTCAAACCCGCCAACGTCAAGCTGACGCCCGACGGCAAGGTCAAGGTCCTCGACTTCGGGCTCGCGAAGGCGTATGAGAGCACCGGGACGAGCAACGAACCCGACGTATCCCGCTCCCCCACGATGACGCGCCAGGGCACCGAGGCGGGGATGATCCTCGGCACCGCCGGCTACATGAGTCCCGAGCAGGCGCGCGGCAAGGCCGTTGACAAGCGCGCCGATATCTGGTCGTTCGGGGTCGTGCTCTTCGAGATGCTCACGGGCACGCGCGCCTTCGCGGGCGAGACCGTGAGCGACACTCTCGCCGCGGTCCTGATGCGGGAGATCGACTGGAAGGCGCTGCCCGTGACCACCCCGCCTTCGGTGGAGCGTCTCCTGCGACGCTGCCTCGATCGAGATGTGAGGCATCGGCTCCAGGCCATCGGCGAAGCGCGCATCGTTCTCGAGACGCCGATGTCCGCGGAGACCACGCGAGGCCCCGCCCCTTCGGCATCGCCGGGACGCTCTCCGAATCGACTGATTCGCGCCACGCCCTGGCTCATCGCCGCGGCCGCGCTCGTGGGCGCACGTTTTGGCCTCTGGCCGGACAGCCGGGGCGTCGCGTCGAGGCCCCTCGCGCCTACTCACGTCGAGGTCGCTCTGCCCCCCGACATCGAACCGGTGCCCTCCCTCGAGGCGAGCTTCAACCTCTCGCCGGACGGGCGTCTGGTGGCCATCACCGCATTCCGCGCCGGGGCGCGGCGGCTGCACATCCGAAGGCTCTCGAGCGAGGAGACTTTCGAAGTCGGGGATTCGGACGGGGTCAACCTCGCGGCGTTCTCCCCGCAGAGCGACAACGTGGCCTTCGTCACCAACAGCGGCGTCCTCGCCCGCGCCTCCGTGGCCGATCAGCAGCGCGAGCGACTGGCCCAGGGGGTCGACCTGACCGGGGGTCTCGCTTGGGGAAAGGGCGGGATCGCTTATGTTCGGAATGGCGCCATCTGGATCAAACCGGAGGGTGGAGGCCCCGAACGCCAACTCACCAGACTCAACGGGGAGCGACGCGAGGTTCTCCACGCCAACCTGCAATTCCTCCCCGATGGCGAGACCCTCCTCTTCTCCGGGCTCACCGCCGAACCCGGGGCCGAACGGGTCGAAGCCGTCTCCATTTCCACGGGAGTGCGCACCGTGGTGATGGAGCACGCGAGCACTCCGCTCTGGTCGCCCACCGGGCATCTTCTGTTCGGCCGTGACGGCGCGCTGCTCGCGATCAGCTTCGATCCGGCCTCGCTGAAGACGTCGGGAACGGCGACCCGCGTGATCGCGAAAGGGACCGTGGCGACCACGATGCTGGGGGGGCTGGCGGTGCGCCTCTCCCAAAGTGGCGACCTGCTCCTCCTGCCCACCACCTACCGCGCCACCCGGGTGACCGCGGTCAGCCGCATGGGTGCGGTCACGGTTCTGCCCTTCCCCCTGGCCCGGCACTTGAACCCGCGGGTCTCTCCGGACGGCCGGCGAGTGATGGTGGAGAGCCAGTCGCTGCGACTCGATGCTCTCGATCTGGAGCGAGGGACCATCTCGCGGCTGACTCCGGAGGTTCCGGGAACGATCTTCAGCCTGTGGAACAGCGACGGCACGGCCATCGTCTTCAAGCGTTTCAACCTTCCGTACTGGATGGCGACCGACGGAAGCGGGCGCGAGGGCCCGGTCCCAGGAGGCGTGCCCAACGACTTTCTCTCCGGGCCTGGGCCCGAGGCCGACTCGTTCCTCTCCGCCCGGATTTCTCCGACCAAGGCAGCCGACGTCATGCTCCTTTCGATCAGCGGGAAGTTCCCCCCCAAGGCATTGATCGCCACTCCCGCCTATGAGGGCGGCGCGCAACTGTCAAAGGACGGCCGCTGGATGGTCTATGTCACCTCGGAGTCCGGCCGCCTCGAGACGGTGGTGCGGCGCTACCCTTCCCTCGAGCGAAAGTGGCAGGTGTCGTCGGCCTTCGGCGTCCAGCCGAGATGGAGCGCGGATGGGCGCGAGATCTTCTACCGCGACGGCGAAAACATGATGGCGGCGTCCTTCGACGGGTCGAAGGACACACCGGTCATCGGCGCGCCCACCGCCCTTTTCAAGGACGAGTACGACATGGGACAGGGCGTCACCATCGCGTCTTACGACGTCACCAGGGATGGCCGGTTCATCCTGCTGCGGCGCGACGCGAAAGGCGCGGGCCTGAGCCTGGTTCTCAACTGGACCGAGGAGTTGAAAGAGATCATCGCCCGGGGCGGGGTCAAGTGACGAGGATGAGCGCTCTCTCTTCCGGCTCGCGGCTTGGCCCCTACGAGATCACCGCCGCCATCGGCGCAGGCGGAATGGGCGAGGTGTTCCGCGCGCGGGACACGAAGCTCGACCGCGACGTCGCGATCAAGGTGCTGCCCGCAGAACTGGCGCAGGATCGCGATCGTCTCGCCCGATTCGAACGAGAGGCGAAGCTTCTCGCCTCCCTCAATCATCCCAACATCGCTCACGTCTATTCCTTTGAGCGGCTGCCTGCGGCATCCGACGGCTCGCGTCCTCGGAGCGACGCGTCGGCCAAAGACCGCCCCCGCGGGAGTGAATCCCCTGGGGGCGAGCAGGATGTCGCTCCTGCGGGCGCTCAGGGGCTTCCGCGCGATGCCCTGATTGCGTTTCTCGTGATGGAGCTGGTGGAAGGCGAGGACCTCTCCGAGCGATTGAAGCGCGGAGCGATCCCTGTCGATGAGTCCATCGCCATCGCAAAGCAAATCGCGGAGGCGCTCGAAGAGGCGCACGAGCACGGCATCATCCATCGCGATCTCAAGCCCGCGAACGTCAAGGTGACTCCGGACGGCAAGGTCAAGGTCCTCGATTTCGGTCTCGCCAAAGCGCTTGAGGGAGATCCATCGAAGAGCGGCGCCAGTTCGCAGATGTCTCACTCCCCCACGATGTCGCGTCACACCACCTCGGCGGGAATGATCATGGGCACCGCGGCGTACATGAGTCCCGAGCAGGCGCGCGGCAAGTCGGTCGACAAACGCACCGACATCTGGGCATTCGGCGTGGTCTTGTACGAACTCCTCACCGGACGACGCGCATTCACGGGCGACGATGTGACCGAGGTCCTGGCTGCGGTCATTCGCGACGCGCCTGACATGAGCGCGCTGCCTGCGGGCACGCCGGAGCCGATCCGGCGATTGTTGCGGCGCTGTCTCGAGAAGGACCGGCACGAGAGGCTGCCCGATATCAGCGCGGCGCGGCTCGAGATCAAGGATGCCCTCTCCAGTAGTCCCGAGATGAAGTCCCCTGAAGCGGCAGGGAGGCCAGGTGAGCGGCCAACCTTCGGGCTGAACCGCGCCTCCGCGAGTCTGGCCGCGCTGTGTGCAACTCTCGCCGTAGCTTTGGCCGTCAGTCTCACCACGCGACCGGAGACCAGCCCCGCTTCCCCGGGCATCATCCGCTTTCCGCTCATCGGTGGTCCCACGATCCGGATGACGACTGGAACCACCACCCCTTTCGCCATTTCGCCCGACGGGAACACCATCGTCTTCAGCGGGGGCAACACGGGAGGGGTTCACCTCTGGGCCCGAACTCTCGACGACCCGGAAGCCCGCATGATCGCGGACACAGAAGGCGGCGCGCAGCCCGCGATCTCGCCCGACGGAGAGTGGGTGGCTTTCGTTTCGGCGAACCATGTCATCCGGAAGGTCAGGATCAAGGGAGGCGGCGCAACCGTCATCGCCTCTATCAACGACACGACGGCCGCCCTCGCCTGGGGACTGAACGACGACATCCTCTTCGAACTGATCGGCTCGGTCTCAGGCATGCAGCGGGTGAGCGCCAACGGAGGGAAGCCCGAGCTGCTGATTCCGATAGACGGCGCGGCGAACGAGGTGCGACAACGACGGCCCTTCGTGCTTCGGGCGGACCGGCGTGTGCTCTACGCGAGCAC
>JAYUUU010000529.1:0-2402 GCA_043754395.1 Vicinamibacteria bacterium | reverse complement strand
ACCTGAGCGCCGTCGGGAGAGAGAACGGGCGATCCGACGGTCTTGAGGGCGAAGAGATCATCGACGCTCAGGGGTCGCGGATCCGCGGCGTGGAGGAGGCCCGCCTGGAAGAGGAGGGCGGCGGTTGAACCAAGGGAGACAAGACGCATTTGTGGAGTCCTTTCGAGGGCGAGGGACCGGAATCGTAACCGGTCTCTATACTTCTTTGATGGCCACGGTGGTTGTCGCCGGTTCTTCGTCCCGGGCCGGAAAGACGGCTCTGGCCGAGACGATTCTGCGCGGTCTTGGAGGTCTCTCGGCGGCGGTGAAGTTCACCACCACCGACGACATCTTCGAGAAATGCCCGCGCGGAACCACCTGCATCGTCTGCGACATCGACGTGCCGTTCAAGGTCGTGCGCGATGACGCGACGCTTGGAGAAACCGGCACCGACACCGCGCGTCTGCGGGCCGCGACCGAAGGACCGGTTATGTGGACGATCGCCCGCAAGTCGGTGGCTTCCCAGGCCTGGGAGGCGACGGTGCGACTGCTGGACCAGGCGAAAGCCAACGCGAAAATGGCCGCAGGCGATCACGGCCTCGTCGTCGAGGGCTCGACGGTCGCCTCGTTGTGCTCGCCGGATTTCACGTTCTTCGTGGTTCACCCATTTCTGAGTCCGGAACGCTGGAAGGATGGAACGCGGGAGCTGATCGGCCGCGCCAACTGCGTGGTGATCAACCGTCAGGCGGTGGAAGCGCGTGAGCCGAGTGCTGCGGTGATGGAGGCGGTGAACGAGCAGCACCCTTATGATCTCCGGGTCGCCGACGTCCTCAAGCCGCTCGGCACGTGGGCGGGCGACCTCCTGCACCGCCTCCACGCGCGACTGTGATTCAAAAGAGACCAAGATCCCTTCATGCAGATCCGTATCGCCCACAGTCCCGACAGCGACGACGCTTTCATGTTCTACGGCCTCGCCAAGGGCAAACTCGACACGGGGGGGCTCGAGGTCTCGCACGTCCTCAAGGACATCGAGTCGCTCAATCGCGACGCGCTTGAGGGAACCTACGAGGTTACGGCGTGCTCGTTCCATGCGTATCCCTACATCGCGGACAAGTACGCCCTGATGCCCTGCGGCGGCAGCATCGGCGACGGCTACGGCCCAATTCTGGTCGCCAAAAGTGAGTCGAGGATCGTGGGGGGGCCGGGAGCTAAAGATCTGGGACGCGTCGCTATTCCCGGGACGATGACCTCTGCGTATCTCGCCTTGCGTCTGTACGCGCCCGAGGTCGACACCTATGTGGTCCCCTTCGACGCGGTGTTCGACGAGGTGCTTTCCGGCCGCGCCGATTGCGGCCTCGTGATCCACGAAGGTCAGCTCACCTTCAGCAGCCTGGGTCTGAGGAAGATCGTCGACCTCGGCGAGTGGTGGCTCAAGGACACCGGCCTTCCTCTTCCGATGGGCGGGAACGCGGTGCGCCGCGACCTTGGGCCCGAGCGGATGAAACAGCTCACGCGCCTGGTTCGCGACACGGTGAAGTTTTCACTCGCCAATCGCGAAGCGGCGCTGGAGTATGCGATGACCTTCGCGCGCGGGATGCAAACCGGCATCGCCGACCGTTTCGTCGGGATGTGGGTGAACGATCTCACCATCGAGATCGGTGACCGCGGCCGCGAAGCGATCCGTGTCTTCCTGAAGCGTGGACGAGACGCCGGCGTGATCACGAAGGACTTCAACATCGACTTCGTGGAGGCCTGAGACATGACCCTCGTGGCCGCGCCCTTCGTCCTGCCGAAGTCGGAACTCCAGAGGCCGGATGGTTCGGGCGTTTCCTCGAACGTGCTTCATGAAGGTGGACCGACGCTTGTCATCATCGGCCACATGAACTGCAAGACGTCGAAGCAGACACTGCCGTTCATCGACCAGATTCATAAGGATGGCGGCCGCGCGGTGGCCCTGCTTCAGGATTCGCCCGAGGATGCGGCTGCCGGTCTCGCGAAACTGGGACTCAACCTGCCCTACTTCTGCGAGCCCAACCCGTACGCGCTTTCCACCGGAATCGGAATTGTCACCGTGCCGACGCTGCTCTTCATCGAGGCTGACGGAACCGTGGCGCTCACGTCCGAGGCGTTCCGCCGTCCCGACATCGAAGCGTTCGCGCTTCGCCTCGGCGCACCGAAGCCGGTCATCGCGAATGACACCATGCCCGGCTTTAAGCCGGGTTGAATGCCCCGAGAACCCTCGGTCTGAGGGAAAGGGCCAAGCAGCTTGGATCTCGCGTCATCGCGAGACCGAAGCCCACCCGGGGCCAGGCAATTTGGGCCTGTCGTCATTGCGAGTCAGTTCACGGATTTCATCCGTGACTGTGGGGGAGAAACCCCACATCGTCATCGCGAGGAAGCTCATCGAATGAGGGCGACGAAGC
>JAYUUU010000528.1:0-2920 GCA_043754395.1 Vicinamibacteria bacterium | reverse complement strand
ATGCCCGCATCGTCGCGGAAATACCCACCAAACCACGCGAAGGCGTAGTTCAGAAGTGCCGCGAGGGCCACGAACGAGATGAGCATCGCGCCGACGTTGATCGCAAGCTGCCAGCCGACCGTGGTGCCATTCGAGACCGCGTCGAGGATGTTCGCGTCATGGACCTTCACGTCCATCTTTACCTCGCCGCGAGTCAGGGGCTCTTCAGTCTCCGGCACCAGAACTTTCGCGAAGATGAAAGCCGCGGGAGCGGAGAGAAGGGACGCGGTAATCAGGTGGCCGGCGATGTCCGGGAAGTAGCCCTGCAGCATCATCACGTAAGCCCCGAGCACGCCGCCCGCGGTGTTCGAAAAACCACCGACCATGATGGCCATGAGTTCGGACCGGGTCATCTTCTCGATATACGGAGCTACCACGAGGGGAGCTTCGGTCTGACCGACGAAGATATTGGCCGAGTTCGAAAGCGACTCGGCGCCTGACACCTGCATGGTCTTCGACATGATCTTCGCGAAGAGCACCACGACCTTCTGCATGATCCCGAGGTAGTACAGGATCGAGAGCAGGGCCGAGAAGAAGATGATCGTGGGCAGAACCTGGAACGCGAAGGAGAAGCCCGGGACGGTGCCCGTGTTCACCGCGGCCTGCACCGCGGGGTCGCTCGACTCTCGGCCCACCCGAGTGAGGAAGTCCTGGAGCGACCCGCTGCCCACGCTTCCAAGCGATGCGAAGACGAATTTGGCGCCCTCGGTGCTGAACGACAAGAGGGCGGTGAAGATCTCGTTCAGTTTCTGGAAGAGCCTCTTGCCCGGCTCCCACGAGAGTACGAGGTAACCGAACGTGAGTTGAAGGGCCAGGCCCCACGCGACCACGCGCACCGGGAACTTCTTCCGGTTTTCGGAGAAGAGCCAGGCGAGGCCGATCAGGACGAACATGCCGACGAACGAAATCAGGTTCTGCACGCAGGCTCCTTCGGGTGGTTTCGGGCCTTTCGGCTTTCGGGGCGAAACCGAGCATAGCGCGGGGCTTTGCCACAACGCCGCACTATCATCCATAGTGATGACACCTCCAGCCAAGCCCGCACAGACCGGTACCGCGAACTCGCCCTCGCAGCAGGCCGATGAAGCGGTAGCGGCGATCCGCGCGCGTGCGAAGGCGCCCGTGACCCCGAGAGTCGGCGTGGTTTTGGGCTCGGGCCTCGCGGCCTTCGGCGATGCCATCGAGGACGCCGTTCGGATTCCTTACGGGGACATCCCGCACTTCCCAAGGCCCACCGCGGAAGGGCACAAGGGCGAACTGGTCCTCGGCGCCGTCCTGGGTGTGCCGGTCGCGGTCATGTCCGGTCGCGTTCATTTCTATGAGGGCTACGCTGACCAGCAGGTTGTCTATCCGGTGAGAATCCTCGGCCGCCTGGGAGTCAAAGCGTTGGTTCTGACGAACGCAGCGGGAGCGGTGAACAAGCTCTATAAGCCCGGGGACTTCATGGTCCTGCGCGACCATCTCAATCTCACCGGCCACAACCCACTGCTGGGCCCAAACGACCCCGAGCTTGGTCCGCGGTTCCCGGATATGTCGCAGCCGTACGACTTCGCCCTTCGGGGAAGCGCGCTCGCAGCATTCCGCACCGCTCAGGCTACGGTTCATGAAGGCGTCTACGTGGGGCTGCTCGGCCCGAGCTACGAAACGCCCGCCGAAATCAAGATGTTCCGGCTCTTCGAGGCCGACGCGGTGGGCATGTCGACCGTGCTCGAGACCATCGCGGCAAGACACATGGGAATCAAGGTCATCGGCATCTCCTGCATCACGAACGCGGCGTCCGACCAGGGCGGCGAGGCGCTTTCGCACGCGTCGGTGCTGGAAGAAGGCCGAAAGGCCGAAGGAAAGTTCGTAGCCGCACTCCGCGCAACGATCGGAACCATCGAATGAAACCGACCCGAACCGCGGCCCCGCCGCTCGCCGGCCTCTCGGACTACGCGCGCGACGCGCGAAAGCTCGCGACCGCACCCTTCTCGAACTTCAAAGTGGGCGCCGCACTCCTCACCACGGAGGGCGAGATCATCACCGGCTGCAACATCGAGAGCGCCACCTATGGACTCACCCTCTGCGCGGAGCGCATCGCGGTGTTCAAGGCGGTGTCCGAGGGCTTCCGCGAGTTCGCCGCGATCGCGGTGGTCGCCGACTCCCACCTCGTGACCCCGCCCTGCGGCTCCTGCCGTCAGGTGTTGTGGGAGCTGTGCGGCAACATCTGGGTCCACATCGCCGACCTCAAGGGCCACAAGAAGACGATGCGCCTCTCGACCCTGCTGCCGGAACCCTTCGACAAAAGATTTCTATAGGACTCCGGTCGTAGACTGCAGGGCCCGATGCCGGCCTTTCCCCTCCGTTCTGGCGATGAATACATTCGCAGCCTTCGCGACCGCAAGCTGCGTGTGTTCTTCCTGGGCGAACGCGTGGCCGAGCCCGTCGATCACCCGGTGATCCGGCCGTCGATCAACGCGGTGGCGCGGACGTACGACCTCGCGAACGAAGAGCCTGAGCTCGCGACGGTTCACTCTTCGCTGATCGGACGCCGCGTGAATCGTTTCCTTCACATCACCGAGAACGTGAACGACGTGGTCATGCAGAACCGCATGCAGCGTCGGCTCGGTCAGCTCACCGGCACCTGCTTCCAGCGCTGCGTCGGCATGGACGCCTTCAATGCCCTCTTCGCGGTCACGTTCGACATGGACGCGCGCCATGGCACGCGGTATCACCAGCGACTCAAGGCCTTTCTCGCGATGTGCCAGGAGCAGAACGTGGTGGTGGGCGGGGCCATGACCGACCCCAAGGGCGACCGCTCGAAGGGTCCAAGTGCTCAGGACGACCCGGATCTCTTCACCCATGTCGTCGAGCGGCGAAGCGATGGCGTGGTCATTCGCGGCGC
>JAYUUU010000527.1:0-6555 GCA_043754395.1 Vicinamibacteria bacterium | reverse complement strand
AGCGCAAGGAGCCGCCGTCGGGTTGTCGGAGGTCGGGTCCGATCTACAGAACAGAATGGTCTTGAACTTTCAGAAGCACTGCTGCCTAACATCCAAATGCAGCCGACGCGCCGCCTGACACTTGGCGGCGCGCGGCTGATTTGGCATCATTGAGCGTCTGGAGCGAGGTGAACCCAATGCCAAGACTCGTCGTGGGACTTCTCGCTCTTGCTTTGCTCGGTCCGAGGGTCCAAGCGCTCCAACTTCTCCCCAAGACACTGGACGCGAAGGGAGCTCGCGAGGTGGCGGACCAGGTTGTCGCCAATGTAATAGCCCGTGACACGGACAACCTTTTCAAGCGCATGGAGGCAGTGTTCCAGCAGAGCACGAAGCCGGCAGCGCTGCGCCCTACACTCGAGGCTATCTTTGCGTATGGCGGTCGCCCACTTGAGGCTCAGTTCAAGGCGGCTGACGAGGGGTCGAAGACCTATCTAGATGGAACTCGAAAGCCGATGATCAAAGTCTGGTATGCAGTGAGCACCACAAAAAACAAGAAGGGTACCTATTTCTTGTTCGTGGAGGTGGTGCCGGATGGGACGCGGCTCGCCTGCACAACATTCTCGATCGTGGCATTCACAAACGGTGTGCCCGAGCACCTGAGGTAGATGGGTGAGGAGCTGAGCAGCCGGGGACATAGTTGACAAAACGTCCGGGGACATAGTGACACTCCGCTTCGAGATCGCTTCGTCGCTTCGCCTCTCGGCGGGCTCCTCGCGATGACGGTGCGGGGTTTCCCTCAAACGTGAGGGGAGCGCGCAGACCGGCCACTCTATTGCCTCAGGTTTCTGGATGGAGTCTTTTGGCCGTGGGATGGAGCGGGGCCGGGCGCTGGTGTGGGTCGCATGCGTCGGGATTTTGAGCGCGAGTCGCAAGATCGTAGCGCGCAGCTGCGCTCAACTAAGCCGAGTAAGGAGCCACACGATTCCAACGTTGCGCGTTCCAGTGGCGACGCACGAGGCGGTCCCGGCGCAGCGAGCCCACACCAGTGTTCGGCCCCGCGGGCCACAACTACCAAGCTGCCCCGGGTTCCCGCCTACCTCGTCTTGAGGAGGACGAGACCCGGGGCTTCTTCTTCTTCGATGTAAGCACCCACATCGCGCAGCAGCGAGAGGGCAGTGGAAAGGCGGTCTGACGGAACGAGCGCGATCTCAAACTCAGCCTTCGCGGCGATCGCAGCGGCGAGCGCCGTGATCCCGGTGACCTCATCGCACGTAGCGCCAGAGTCCAGGTAGCCGAGGGCTTTCTTGATGATCCGTCGCGCGAGCGGTAGCGGCGCGGTAGTGCGCCCGACCACTTCGATGAACGTCCCGCCCCCGCGTTCCACCTCCACATCGACTTGAAGAAACGCGCCGATGTCGACGCCGGACGTAACCCTTCGCTCGATCACCGGCTCGATGCGGCGGGCCTCCCACAAGGCTTCGCGCAACTCGGCTTCGATGAGGTCGAACTGTTCCGGCCTTGGCCGAACTCCCCCCATCTCGACATGGATCGCGCGCAACTCCCCGGGCTTCTTCCAGTCCACCTCCCGCCCGCTCAGGTGTTCCTTCCGCGAGGCATGAAGCGACACGCGGCCAAGACCCTGCGGCTCGAAACCAAGATCACCCGTACTGACTTTCAAATCGACGCCAACTTCCCGGCCGAGTGAGGCAAGCACACGCCCGCCATAACCCTGGGCACTCGCTGCGCGCACATGCGTGAGGCCCTGCAGCTCGTGGGTCAGGCTGCGCCCGGCGGCGAGGCCGAATCCAGCTATGGTCAGATCGGAAATGGAGGGGGCGAGAGGAAGGCCACCCAGATCGGCTTCAACTCCAAACGCGGGCGCCACGATCGGGCCACCGCCTTCCGCGCGAAAGCCCAGGCGAAAGTCGTTGGCGCCCTCGAAAATCCCCGTGCTGCGAGAGCCCGTGGCAAGGCTCAGCGTGCGCAGGCGCGCCACCTCACGCGGGGACAGGCCGGAGACACCCATCGACGAACGAAAGCCGAGCACCCGAACGCTCTTCTCCCAGGCGGCGAGAACCGGCAGAGCGAGATCGAGGACGACCCCTTCCCTGTCCTGGGCGTCGATCTCCAGCGTCTCGATGACTTCTTGGGCCAAGTGTTCCTGAATTCGACCGGGGCTTTGCGGCTACTGCGAGGCTTCCGTGGAGAAACAGCGGCGGCAACGGGCCTCGTAGGCGTGGGCGCCGCCCACCACCACGCGGTCGGTCGAGTGGACAAGCCGCTGGGTGCGGTTCGCGGGAGCGCCGCACTGCATGCAGATGGCGAGCATCTTGTCGACGTACTCCGCGGTGGCCATGAGCTGGGGCATGGGCTCAAACGGCCGGCCCAGATAGTCCTGGTCCAGACCGGCCACGATGACGCGCACTCCCTTGTTCGCGAGGGCCTGCACTACCTCAGTGAGGTTTCCGTCGAAGAACTGGCCTTCGTCGATCCCCACCACCTCGGTGTCGGGTTTCAATCCGCCCAGGATCTCCGCGGCGTGCGAAACGATTTCCGACTTGATCCGCATTTCGGAATGTGAAACCACGTGATCCACCGCGTACCGGTCGTCGATCTTTGGCTTAAAGACCTGAACCTTCTGCTTCGCGATCTCCGCGCGGCGCAGTCTGCGGATCAGCTCTTCGCTTTTGCCGCTGAACATGCTGCCGACGATCACTTCGATCGAGCCGGACTCGGGCCGGTGTCGGGGAGGCGCCATGGGGATTCGTGAATTCTGAGCGCGGAAGAGATCGAAACGCTACTTCGCGCGCTCGATGTACTTCCCTTCGGTGGTGTCGATCCGGATCACGTCACCCTCGGAGATGAACGGGGGGACGTTGACCATGAAGCCAGTCTCCATCTTCGCGGGCTTGCTCTGGTTCGAAACCGAAGCTCCTTTGATCGAGGGCTCGGTCTCGATGACCTTGAGCTCGACCACCATCGGCAGTTCTATGCCGACCGGCGTGCCTTCGTACATCTCGATCTTCAGCTTCAGGTTCGGCTTCAGGTAGTTCACAGCGTCGCCTAAGACTTCATCCGAGAGGCCGATCTGCTCGAAGGACTCGTTGTTCATGAAGTGGTGCATCTCGCCTTCGGAGTAGAGGTACTCCATCTCGGTGTCCTCGAGATAGGCGCGCGTGGCCATGTCGACCGAGCGGAAACGATGCTCGAAGATGGCGCCGGTCTTGAGGTCGCGTAGCTTCGCCTGGACGAAACCGCGCAGGTTCCCGGGCGTCTTGTGGATGGTCTCGACCACGCGCGAGAGGTTGCTCTCGAACATGATGACCATGCCCCGCTTGAGTTGGGTCGCCGCAATCGTGGAAATTGTCTTCTCCTCCAGGTCTTCGTCCTGCATCACGAGCAGGCGAGCCGGGGATTATACCGTCTCGGCTTTGACGTGCAGGCCCACCCGATCGACTTTAGCGTCCACAATCTTGAAACCCTTGAGATTGAGGTCCTGAACCAGGGCCTGGTGGTGACCCTTCGGGGCAACCGCGAGGACGATGCCGCCCCCACCCGCGCCACATACCTTGGCCGCCCCACCCTGGGACTGCGCGATCGCCACTATCTGGTCGACCTCGGGGGTCGCGACACCCGGCGCCAAAGAGCGCCGCGCTCTCCACTCGCGCGCCACCGCTTGCACGAGGGCCGTCTCGTCCTCGGTGGTGATCGCGACACAGGCCTCGCGGGCCGCGGCCACGATCTCCGCGAAGAGCTGGCGGATGTTGCCGCTGTCGTCCACCTGGGCCTTGAACATTTCCCAGTTATTGAGGCCGGAGAAACGCGTGATCCCTGCGTCGACGAGAAGGATCCGGTCCTCCACGAAGCTCTCGTCCTCAACGAGGCGGTTGGTCTCAATCTCGCCCGGGTTCAAGGCGATGTCGAGCACACCGCCGTGGATCGCGGCTTCGTAGTCCTGAATGCCGGTGGGCACGCGGATCACCTGAGCCTCGGCGTCGCGCACCAGCTGCCGCAGATCACGCCTCGAGACCTCGCGGGACAAGGAACCAAGCACCGCGGCCGCGATCGTGACCGCGAGAGTCGAAGAGCCGCCAAGACCCGATCCCGCGGGAACGCGAGACGTCGTCTCAATCCGCAGGCCGGCACTCACTCCGATGGCCTTCAGGATCTGAACCACGAGGCGAGTGTGATCGTGAGCGTCGATCGCGTCGATGTGCTCAGCCGAGGCGCGCGCGCCGGTGTCTATCGAAACAATCTCGAGTCCACGCGCGATAGGCGTCACTCTCGTCGTGGCGCGCAGGGTCACCGCGGCATTCACCGTCCGCGCGCCGTGGTGCCATAGATACAGGGGCCAGATATCGAGCGTGCCGCCGGCGATATCGACACGGGCGGGGGCGCTCGCAGTGCAGGGTTTCATGGGCGGCGGATACTACCAGTCCGATCGATCGGGGGGCCGCTCGTATACTCGCCCGCGCCATGGGCGCTTGTCCGAAGTGCGGGAAAGAGGCGGAACCTTCGGCCCGGGTGTGCCCTTCGTGCGGTGTCATCATGGCCAAGGTGCGGGCCATGGGAGTTGCCCCCCCGCCTGGCGTCACCAGACCCGCCCCGCCCGCTTCCCCCGTGCGCGCGTACATCCCCGCGGAGCCTTCCCACGTTCAACCTCAAAGCGCCCTTCTCAAGGTGGGCCTCGCTGCGGCGGCCGCGATTTCGCTTGGCGCGCTCTTCGCCCTGACCCGGACGGGCCCCGACAAGCCGACGCCTGTAACAACGGCCATTGCGGTTTCCACGCCACCGGTGGTCGAGGTCCCGGCGGCCCTCGATGATGGCGCGGCAAAACTCTCTCGCGACGACATCGCCTTCCTGAATGAACTCTCTTCGCGCCTGCAGTCGAACCGGGGCACGCTCGCGACACCCGCAGAACTCCAGCGTGTTCAGCGGCTCGCCGACGAGCACACGGACGTCGCCGCCTTGAAGGACCTGCTGATGGAGCTCTATCTCAGGAGTGCCGATCAGGATCTGCGGGCGGGTTCGTATGCGGCGGTGGAGGTGGCCCTTGGAAGGATGAAGCTTCTGAATGACAAGCACCCGAACATTTACGCCTTCGAGGCCCAGGCCCGCGCGCGTCAGGACGATTGGGCCGGGGCGCTTGTGGCCGCGCAACGCTATGACGAGGTGCAAGGGCCTCTCACCGTGGCTTCCTCGATCAACCTCGCGGTCGCCTTCGAGCGGACCGGCCGGCGCGCCGACGCGCTCGCGGTTCTCGATCGGCCGGTGTTCGCGTCCTGCCGCGGCACCGTCTCAGGGGTCGAGGCCGGCGCCTGCCGTGCCGCTGATGAGATGAGGCAGGTTCTGGGCGCGCCCGCCACGACAACTTCAACGACAACGACAGTGAACACGACCGCGTTGGCGGCTTCCGCCACGGCTCCGGCTCCATCTTCCGAAGAGCGAACCCGCGCCGCGCTCGAAGTCGATGCGTCGAAGCAGCGGATCGAGTCCGATCGCTTCGACATCCGCTTCGACGGCGAGAACCAGACAGGGGTAGCGCGAGATGTCCGCTTCGTGCTCGACCGCGCGTACACCAGACTCGCGGACATCTACTACGAGCGGCCACAGCGGAAGATCCCGGTGGTACTCCACTCATCTCAGGACTACTTCAGCAAAACCGGCGCGCCCTGGTGGTCGGGTGGTGTCTACAGCACACACAACGGCTCCATCCAGATACCCATCCGCGGCCTGCCACAGACCCTGCCCCGCGAGATGGAGGACGTTCTCGTCCACGAGCTGTCGCACGCTTTCGTCGATGAGATGTCGGGTGGTCGTGCGAGCCGCGTGCTCCAGGAAGGCCTCGCTCAGTACGTATCGGGCAAGCGAATCGAGAACGAGATGACCCTGGGCGAACTGAAGGGGCTCGCGACGTCAGGCCGGCAGAGCGTGATGTCCTTCTACATGCTGTCGCTGGTCATCTGCCAGCACATGGTCGACTCACGCGGTCAGGGGAAGGTCAACGACCTCCTCAAAGCCATGAAAGAGACAGGCTCCGAGGACGGTGGCTACCGCAAAGTCTTCGGACAAGCGGGATCCGTGATCGAGAAGGAGATCCTCGAAACGTTCTGGCGGCGCTACAGCTGAGCCGCCGCGGTGCGATCCGCGATCAGGGTCAGGTCTTTGTGATCGCGAAAGAAAGTGCAGGGCCACTCCTCGCTCACCGCCTCATACCGCATCCTCTTAAGGGCCTTCGCCTTCGAGGCGCCGGTCGCGAGGAGGAGAATCCGCTTCGCGGAAAGGATGGTGTCGATCCCCATGGTGATGGCGCGCAGCGGCCCTTGAAGCCCACCGCCAAGTGTCGCGATCGTGGCGGGGTCGAGGGTCACCACGTGAGTGCGAGGACCTGCCTGATGAGGCAGGTTGTAGGCGATGTGGCCATCGGCGCCGATCCCCAGGATGGCGAGGTCGAGGCCCCCGCATTCCGCCATCTTCGCCTCGTAACGAACACACTCGCCTTCCGGATCCGTCGCTCCGCCGTTTGGAATGAAACGTCGATCCCGCGCGACACCGAGCGGTTCCCAGGCGTAGCGG
>JAYUUU010000526.1:0-2211 GCA_043754395.1 Vicinamibacteria bacterium | reverse complement strand
GAGTTTGAAGGAGCAGGGGAACAGCACCCGTGGCGACGTCCGACCAGGCATCAAGACCAGGATCGAAACCGGGACGCTTGCGTCCCATCGGAGACTTCTCATAAGCCGCGACTTCGGCCCGATGGTGCGTGGCGTCAAGCAGCGCCTGACGGAAGAACGCCATCGTCCCCATGAGCGAGCCCGGGTAGCGCTGGCCGAGGGTCGCCATGGCCGCCGCGAGGCCCACATGCGCCTTCACCACCATGGTCTCTGGCTTGTCGCCGATGAGGTTCATCACCGACGCCGTGCCGAACACGAGACCCTCGCGGGGGATCGGCACGATGGTGGTGACGCCCGAGTCGCGCGCGCGCAGCGCTTCAGTAGCGCGGACCCGCTCATAGATGTTGGAGGCGGGATTGATGGGATTCGCCGCCGGTGTCGCGGGTGCTGCGGCCGCACCCCCTCCGCCGCCTCCTCCGCCCGCGGGCCGAGCCGCAGGCATGCCCGAGCCCGAGTACGCGTCGATGAGGCCGGGCGTGATCGTGAGCCCCGTGCCGTCGAATATCCGCGCGTCCTTCGGGATCGTTACCGAGGCGCCGACGTCCACTACCAAGCCGTCGCGCAGGACGACGGTCGCGTTCTCGAGGACCGCACCCGAGACCGTCATTACTTTCGCTTTGGTGATGGCGTAGGCGGGGGTCTTCGCCGCATGAGCGAGGTTTGCTAGGAGCAGGGCCAAGGCGAGAACGGCGTGTTTCATTTTCCTGATCTCCGTGACAGGGGACGTGAGGTGCGCGGAAGTATAGGCCGCGCTCCGAGGCCCGTGCAGGCGAGTAGAGGAGGCACAAGCTCCCCGGGCTAGAATTCCCGCCTTCCCCATGGATTTTTTCGGAAACGGACAACATCGGCAACACGTTCTTTTCGTCTGCACGGCCAACATCGACCGTTCGAAAACCGCCGAAGACCTTTACGAGAACGACCCCCGGTTCGAAGTGAAGTCGTGCGGTGTGGCGCCCTTTGCCCAGGTTGTGGTGACCCGCGAGCTTCTGGAATGGGCCGACCACATCTTCGTGATGAACGAAAGCGAAGACCACCACGTGACCGCGATAAAGCGTCGCTTTCCCTCGCTCTCCAAGCATGTGGTGGATTTGGACATCGAAGACCGCTGGAAGCGCGGCCACCCGGAACTCGCAAAGCTCATCGTCTCGAGACTCGAGCCCCACATCGGAAAGCCGCAGCCCGCCCCTACCGCGAAGTAGGGGGCACGGCGCCGTCCCACCTAGAAGGAAATGCGGCCAACGAGCTGCACGATTCGCCCCGAATCGGCAGCCGTTACTTCGAACGCGTCTGGGTTCGAGGCGTCGGCCAGGTAGCCCGGGACGCTCACGCCGCTTCGCACTGCGTAGAAGTACGGGGTGTTGAAGGCGTTCAGCATTTCTGCCCGCATCTCGAGGCGGAACTTTCCGGTCAGCCGAAACTGTTTTGCGATTCCGAGATTGAAGCGCACCTGCTTCGGCCCGTCGATTTCGAGGCTGCCGACACCGCAGTCTCCGACGCCGCCATTAGGTGTGGTCTCGATGCAGTCCGGCCCATTCGCGGGTGCTAGATACCTTCCCGAAGGCGGCCCGAGCGGACCGTAGCCCGTCGCGGATGTGGCGCTCACACTGAACGCTTTGACCGTGTTGTCGATGACGTCTTGAGGCAGCATGTAGAGACGGCCGTTGTCCGCGGTTCGAAGCTTGTACATCTTTCTCAATTCAGCCTCATTGAAACCAACCAGGCGAACGTTGAGGAAGTCCGTGCGAATGCCGCTTCGGACAATCGCCGACCCGGAAAAACTGATGCCTGCGGGCAGGTCCCACACCCAGTTCGCCTTGAAGGACTGGCCGTGTCCCGTTCGGCTGCCGTTGACGATCCAGGACTTGAAGGGCCTCCTGAGAGAGGAGAGAAAGCCCCCGTGCTGCGTGGTGTATTCGTACGACGCCTGGAACTGAAGGCGGTTGGCGAAGCGGCGATAAAGCTCCACCGCCGGGCCATGCGATCGCGTCCCGGGGCCGTTGCCAAAAACGTAGGCGCCTCCCTGCAGGTCGGGATTGAGAAGGAAGAAATTCGGGGGAAGTCCCGCGCGCACCGCGTTCAAGTGTCGTCCGCCGGTGTACAGCGTGTTCGCGAACCGGAAGGGATCCGGGTTCAGCCGGGCCAGCGGGTCGACGAACGAGCTGCTCGCGAAGA
>JAYUUU010000525.1:0-13792 GCA_043754395.1 Vicinamibacteria bacterium | reverse complement strand
CTTTTCTCCTCGTCGGAAGGTTGTCCAAATCCGGGGCCCAGAAATACCCTCGCCGGAACCAGGAGGCCATTCGCCTTCACTGCTCCTTCGAACCGAAATGCGCGACCCCCCTTGATGGTTCGAATCGTCTTGCTGGCTTCGATGACGCCATCCGAGAACTCGAAGCGGGCGCCTTTCTCGGTCCCTTCGGCGAATTCGCTGGCTTTGAAAAGTCCGTCGCGGAGTTTCGCGTCGATGTCGGCGCGGCCGGTCACGAGGTCGAGCGGCCCCGGGGTCGGGTTGCCTCCGGGATGCACCTCCACGGACTTCCCTCGTGGATCCTTGTATCCGAGGAGTTTCCAGGAGAGGAGCCTTGCCCCTTTCGAGCTGAACGCTACTTCGGCTTCCTTCGTGATGATCTCCACCCGGCGTTCCTCTCCCAAGACCACCGCCACGGTCGGGGCCGGAAGTGGAGCGGCGACGCTCGACGCCTTCGCTGGTTTCTCTGGCGCCACCGTCGGCGCGACGCCCGTGGTGGGGCTCCCGGTTGTTTGCGGCGTGCCCTGGGTTGGCACGGGGGCCGCCTGGGGGTATCGGGAATTGGTCCACATCCTGAAACCAAGGAGGACCGCGAACGACAACGCGAACGCCAGGATCAAACGTCTTTCTTCCATTACTTTCTTTCTTCCGCGCCTGGCGGTTGGTCGGCCGTTCGCTCGGTCACTTCGGGTACGGGATCAAAACCAGACCCGCCAAAGGGCCGGCATCTCAAAATGCGGCCGGCCGCGAGGTACGCGCCATAGATGCCGTGTTTGGTGAGAGCATCGCGCGCGAACTGGCTGCAGGAAGGGTCAAACCTGCAACTCCCTGCAAATAGTGGAGATAGGACGGCCTTATAGGCATCAATGACCAGGATTAGCGCGCCGACCGTGGCGCTTTCGAGCGGCGATCGCTTTCGAAAGGGCGTCATCCAGAGCGTTCCTGACCTCGGAGGCAGAGAGTTCGGCAAAACCTGTCTTGAGGTTGACCACGATGTCATAAGGTGATGACCCTCGAAAGGTCTCTCTGTAGTACTCCCGAACCATACGTCGCGCCCGATTACGTTGAACCGACCCGCCGACTTTCGTCGATGCGGAAATTCCAATTCGCCCGCGCCCTTGGGCGGGGGTGATCGCAACACTCACGAGGGCCGAGGCCCCTCGAGCCCCGGCTTTCAGAATGGCGCCGAACTCATCGGCCTTCTGTATTCGGCGGTCCCGACCGAGCCGGGCCTTGCCTTCTGGCTTGTCGGGCAAGGCCGTGAGCTCGGAAGGCCTTCCGCTCAGGCGCCGAGGCGTTGACGGCCCTTGGCCCGACGTCTCTTGATCACAAGTCTTCCGCCCTTCGATCTCATGCGGACGAGGAAGCCGTGCGTCCTTCTTCTGCGGCGATTGTTGGGCTGAAACGTTCTCTTCACTGTTTTACCTTGTTCCTTGCGAAAAGTTAGAACCTGCGATGTTATCCATTATTGGCGCGCGCGTCAAAAGAGGCCACTTTCCGGGCGGCACGAGACTTGGTGGCGTGTTATGGTTACCCTCCTTCTCGCGAGGCAAAACCTCTCGCTCATGAGCCCGTTTTCCAGGGGCTTTTTGCCCCGGCCCTCTTTGCCCTCTTTGTGTTGATGCGGTAACCCCACTCTTGACGATGCGCACTGGTTTTTAGTCGATGACCGTTTGGGATCGAGTCCTGGATCTTGTGGAAAAGGAGGGCCGCGTGAGCTCTCATTCCTTCGTGACGTGGTTCAGGCCCACCGCGTTCCGCGCCTTTGACGGATCGGCTCTGTCGATCACTGTCCCGAGCGCGCCGTTTCGGGACTGGTTTTTGAAGAACTACTCGAGCCTCGTGTCGGAGATGCTCGCAAGCCTCGGCCACGCGGGCGTCCGTCTTCAATGCGATGTCGAAACCTTCGGCGGCGGCGAAGCGCTACCCGTCATCGAGGCGTCCTCATTAAACCCGAAGTACACCTTTGAAACCTTCGTCGTGGGGGCTTCAAACCAGATGGCTCACGCCGCGGCGAAGGCCGTGGCGGAGGTGCCCTCGAAGTCGTACAACCCCCTTTTCATCTATGGGGGCGTGGGGCTTGGAAAAACCCATCTCCTTCAGGCGATCGGGCACTATCTGCTGAAGCGCAATCCAAAACTGGCGCTCACCTACGTGTCGAGCGAACACTTCGTGAACGAGGTGGTCTCCGCTATCCGCTACGAACGGATCCTTCCGTTCCGGCAGCGCTATCGCGCGATCGATGTTCTGATCATCGACGACATCCAGTTTCTCTCCAATAAAGAGAGATCTCAGGAAGAGTTCTTTCACCTCTTCAACACTCTCTACGAAGCGGGAAAACAGGTCGTGATCTCCGCGGATGTGCCTCCAAAACTCCTGACCGGTGTTCACGAACGGATGCAGAGCCGCTTCTCCTCCGGGATGTCGGCGGATGTCGGGCCCCCGGACATCGAGACCCGTGTGGTCATTCTGCAACGCCTGGCCGCGGCCGAAGACATACTGCTTCCAGACAACGTGGGTCTTTTCGTCGCCTCAAAGGTCCGTTCGAACATCCGGGAACTCGAGGGCGCCTTCAATCGGATCGTGGCTCATGCCAGTCTTCGGGGTGTCGACATCGATATAGACGTCGCCCAGGCGGCCATGAAGGATCTTATGGATGCGCCGGAAAAGCGTCTCTCCATAGAGACCGTCCAGAAGTTCGTCGCCGACCACTACAAGGTCAAGATTTCTGATCTCAAGGCGAGGAATAATTCGCGCAGCGTGACCATCCCTCGCCAGGTCGCCATGTACCTCGCCAAACAACTCACCTCATCCTCGCTGCCGGAGATTGGCCGTGGCTTTGGAGGAAAACACCACTCTACGGTCATTCACTCTATTAGGAAGGTCGAGATGGACCGGAAGGCGGACGGCGATTTCGACAGGCTTCTCAACAGCCTTATTGCGTCTCTTAAATAGCCTTGAGACCAGATCCCTTCATCCTTCCACGTGGACCGAATGAGGAGCACTCACCTATGGTGCGAAGAGGGTCAAAACCCAACACTTTCAATGTTGTTATTCACAGAATAATCAACATCGTTTAGAATATCGTAACAAACTGAAAATAAAAGACATCAATCCAATTTGATCAAGGGCATGGATTGCCACTTAAATAGTTATCTATCTCTTCTGTTTCTAGAAGTAGAAGAAGTAGACAACGTCTAGATCAAGCAGCTTCTTCTGAAAGAAGGCCATGGAAATAACTGTTCGCCGTGAAGACCTCGTCAGGGACCTTCAAGTCATTCAGGGAATCGTCGACCGTCGGGGAGCGATCGCGATACTTTCCAACGCTCTTCTGGTTGCCTCGAACGACTCGCTCACACTCTCTGCAACCGACCTGGATGTTTCGGTGAAGACGCAGTGCACCGCCCGGGTCAAGAAGGCCGGGGCTACCACCCTGCCCGCGCGAAAACTCCACGACATCATCAAAGCGCTCCCGTCCGGCTCCGACATTCTGCTGAAGGACGACGAAGAGGGTTTCGTCTCTGTCCAGAGCGAAAGAACGAACTACAAGGTCTCGACCCTTCCCAAGGACGATTTTCCGACGCTTCCGGAAAGCAAGGGAGGCCAGGAAGTGGCGCTGCCCGGGGCCGTGATGGGCCGCCTCATCGCCAAGACGAGTTTTGCCATCACTGTCGAAGATGCGCGGTACTACCTCGGAGGAGCCCTCCTCATTCTTCAGGCAGACACCGTCAGCATGGTGACGACCGACGGCCATAGGCTCTGCTTCGCGCGCGAGAAGGTGGAGGGGGCGAAGTTCAAGGAAGAACGGGTTCTCATTCCCCGCAAGGCCATCAACGAACTGAAGCAGGTGACGGAAGGCGAGGAGAGCGTCTTCTTCTCCCGCACGGAAAACCACCTGATCTTCCGCACCCCGAGAAGGACGCTCACGAGCAAAGTGGTCGAGGGACAGTTTCCCGCGCATGAAAAAGTGATCGGGGCTAAAGGGCCCAAGGTGGGCCTGGCGAAGCGGATCGAACTTCTCGATGCTCTAAGGCGCGTGAGCCTCCTCTCCACCGAAAGGTCGCGCGCGATAAGGCTCACCATGAAGCCCGGCGAGATCGAGTTGCACGCCTCCTCCCCGGATCAGGGAGAAGCAATAGAAACCTTCGCCGCCGAGTACAGCGGCGAGCAGGTGGACATCGGCTTCAACGCGCAATACCTCATGGACTTTCTTTCGGTACTCACCGACGCGGAAGTCACGATCGAATTGAAGGACAGCGATGCCCAGGGGATTTTTTATCCCTCAAGTCAGAAGGACGGTGACACCATGCATCGCTATGTCCTCATGCCGATGAGGCTCTAGAGGAAAAGGCCTTCGCCTCCGGGCATGAAGGCTCCAACCGGGCGGCTCAAGCCAAGCCCCGGCAAGACGCGCGAAAGTATCGAGAAACCCCGATTGAGGCGGTTGCCGGCGGTGCGAACCGAACGGACCAGGGGACAGACCAGGAACGGATTCAAGCAGACAGAATGATCGAAAAAACCGACGAGTTCGCCTACGGCGCAGACACCATCAAGGTGCTCGAGGGACTGGAGGCGGTTCGCGTCCGCCCGGCGATGTACATCGGCTCCACCGGCGAGGCGGGCCTGCATCACCTCGTTTACGAGGTCGTGGACAACTCGGTCGACGAAGCGCTCGCCGGGCATTGCGACACCGTCGAAGTCTTCATTCACATCAACAACTCGGTCACGGTTATCGACAACGGCCGCGGCATTCCCACCGGCCCCCACCCCTCGGGCCTCGGCGACACCGCCGAAGTGGTGCTGACGAAGCTTCATGCCGGGGGCAAATTCGAGAAGAAGGCCTACCAGGTATCGGGCGGCCTTCACGGCGTCGGCGTCTCCGTCGTGAACGCCCTCTCCGAACGACTCGACCTCACGATCTGGCGCGAGGGCAAGACCTTCACCCAGAGTTACGAGCGTGGCGTACCGGTCACCCCGGTCCGCGAGGTCGGCCCCGCCGATCGCCGCGGCACCAAGGTCACCTTCAAGCCCGACGGCACCATCTTCGAGACGACACTCTTCTCCTTCGACACCCTTTCCCAGCGGCTGCGGGAACTCTCGTTCCTGAATCGCGGAATCCTGATCTCTCTCATCGACGAACGGGACGGCAAGGCGCATCGGTTTCAGTACGAGGGCGGCATCGCGTCGTACGTCGAGCACCTCAACAAGAACAAGGCCGTCGTCACCCCTGAGCCCGTGGAAGTGGGGGGTACGCGTGACGGCGTGATCGTCGAACTCGCGATGCAGTGGAACGACGGGTACGCCGAAAATGTCCACAGTTTCGCCAACAACATCAACACCCACGATGGCGGCTCCCACCTCATCGGTTTCAAGAGCGCGCTTACCCGAACCCTGAACAGCTACGCGCAGTCCAAGAACCAGCTGAAGGACGGCGAAGCGTTTCAGGGCGAAGACACGCGCGAGGGTTTGTGCGCGGTTATCTCGGTCAAGGTCCCAAACCCGCAGTTCGAAGGCCAGACCAAGGGCAAGCTCGGCAACTCCGAGGTGAAGGGTCTTGTCGAGAGCCTGGTCAACGAGAAGCTTGGCGCGTTCCTCGAAGAGAATCCCGGTCTCGCCAAGCGCATTCTCCAAAAATGCCTGGACGCGCTTCGGGCGCGCGAAGCGGCCCGCAAGGCGCGAGACCTCACAAGGCGCAAAGGCGCCCTCGATAGCGCCGGCCTGCCGGGCAAGCTCGCGGAATGCCAGGAGCGCAATCCGGCACTGTGCGAGTTGTACCTCGTCGAGGGCGAGTCGGCCGGGGGTTCCGCGAAACAGGGGCGCGATCGAGTGTTCCAGGCGATCCTTCCCCTTAAGGGCAAGATCTTGAACGTCGAGAAGGCGCGGCTCGACAAGACACTCGCCTTCGAGGAAATCCGGAACATCATCGCCGCTCTCGGCACCGGCGTCGGCGCTGACGATTTCGACGTCACGAAACTGCGTTATCACCGGATCATCCTGATGTGCGATGCCGACGTCGACGGCAGCCACATCCGCACGCTCCTTCTTACTTTCTTCTACCGCCAGATGAAGGAATTGATCGAGCGCGGGCATCTGTTCATCGCCCAGCCGCCCCTCTACAAGGCCAAGCACGGGAAGTCCGGCCGTTATCTCAAGGACGAACACGCCCTCGACAGCTACCTCCTCGACCGCGCCCTCGAGGGCCGCACGATCTCGAACGCCTCCGGGGCCACTGTCGATCCTGCGAAGGTGCGCCGTTTCGTCGAACGTCTCACCGGCGTCGCCAAACTGCTTTCGAAGATCGAGAGGCGGGGCATTTCGCGCAAGCTCGCCGACATCCTCGTTCGCCAGGGAGCCAAAGACACCGCCTTCTTCCTGGACAAGGCGGCGCTCCAGGCCGCGATACAACCCTATCGCGACGTCGGCGACGAGATCAGCGTCGAGGGGCTTGAAGGTGAGCCGGGCTACCAGATCGTGTACGAGGACAAGAGCGTCTCTCCTCCCCGAAGGTCAAGGGTAAGCGCCGACTTCCTTTCGACGCCCGAATACAAGGCTCTTTTCTCCGCGTTCGAGGACGTCAAGGAATTCGACCAGCCGCCCTTCGAAGTTCACCAGGGCGCTAACACCGAAAAGGTCTTCGCCCGCGACGCCCTCGTCGCAAAGCTGATGGACGAGGGCCGCAAGGGCCTTCAGATCCAGCGCTACAAGGGCCTCGGCGAAATGAACCCCGAAGAGCTGTGGGAGACCACGATGGATCCCACCCAGCGAACCCTCGTGCAGGTGCGGCTCGAGGACGAAGAGGTGGCCGAGGTGATGTTCTCGACCCTCATGGGCGACGCGGTCGAACCCCGCCGCCTCTTCATCGAAGAGAACGCGCTCAACGTTCGCAACCTCGACGTCTAGAAAGCCAGGGACCACAAACCTTGACCCAGAACGATTACGCCCTAGTCACCATCCCCATCAACATCGCCGACGAGATGCGGCAGTCCTACATGGACTACGCGATGTCGGTGATCATCGGGCGTGCGCTGCCCGATGTCCGTGACGGCCTCAAGCCGGCGAACCGACGCGTGCTCTTCACGATGTTCGAGATGGGCCTCATGCCCGGCAAAGCGTTCCGCAAGAGCGCCGGCATCGTCGGCGACGTCATGGGCAAGTACCACCCGCATGGCGATACCGCGGTGTACGACACGCTCGTGCGGATGGCCCAGGGCTTCAACATGCGCGCCATCCTGGTGGACGGCCAGGGCAATTTCGGTTCGGTCGACGGTGACCGAGCCGCGGCTATGCGCTACACCGAGGCGCGGCTCACCAGGATCGCCACGACCATGATGGCGGACCTCGACAAGGAGACGGTCGAGTACCAGCCGAACTACGACGACCGCCTGGAAGAGCCGACCGTTCTTCCCACCATCCTCCCGGCCCTGCTTGTGAACGGATCGTCCGGCATCGCTGTGGGCATGGCCACGAACATCCCGCCCCACAATCTCGGAGAGATCGTGGACGGGCTCGTCTATCTGGTCGAGAACCAGGCCCTCTCCGCGGACGAACGCACCACCGGCCTGCTCGAACGCGTCCTCGGCCCGGATTTCCCCACCGGCGGCTACATTCTCGGCAAGAGCGGCATTCGGCAGGCCTACCTCACCGGGCGCGGCTCGGTCACGATGCGCGCGCGCGCGGAGATCGAGAAGCGCAAGGGCGACAAGGAAGCGATCGTTGTCACCGAGATCCCCTATCAGGTCAACAAGGCCCGGGTCATCGAGAAAATCGCCGAGTTGTGGCGTGACAAGAAGATCGACGGCATCACCGAGGTGCGCGACGAAAGCGACCGCCGGGGCATGCGCATGGTGGTCGACATCCGCAAGGGCGAGTCGGCCCAGGTGATCCTCAATCAGCTTTACAAGCAGACCCAGCTCCAGGACACCTTCGGCATCAGCATGCTGGCCATCGTGCACAAGCGGCCGCGCGTGCTCACCCTGCTCGAGGCCTGCGAATACTTCATCGGGTTCCGCCGCGAGGTGGTGCGGCGACGCATCGAGTTCGAGCTGCGCAGGGCCGAAGCCCGCGCCCACATCCTGCGCGGTTACGTCATCGCCCTCGACAACCTCGACGCGGTGATCGCCCTCATCCGCAGCGCCCCCTCACCCCAGGAAGCCCGGGGCCAGCTCACGGCCCGGTTCGCCCTTTCCGAGATCCAGGCCACAGCCATCCTCGAACTCCAGCTCCAGCGCCTCACCGGCCTCGAGCGCCAGAAGATCCTCGACGAACTCACGGACATCGAAGCGACCATCGCGAGGCTCAAGAAGATCCTCGGCAGTAAGCGCGAGATCGACCTGATCGTGGTCGCGGAACTCAAGGGCTTGAAGGAAACCCACGGCGACCCGCGGCGCACCGAGCTCATCGACGCGCCCGACGACATCTCGATCGAAGACACGATCGCCGACGAGGACGTGGCCATCTCGATCACTCACGACGGCTACATCAAGCGCACACCCATGACGATCTATCGCAGCCAGCGGCGCGGTGGGCGCGGGCGCGTGGGCATGAAGACCAAAGAGGAGGATTTTGTCGAGAACCTGTTCGTGGCCTCGACCCATTCCTACGTCCTGATCTTCACGAACCGGGGACGGCTGTACTGGCTCAAGGTCCACGAAATTCCCGACGTCGGCCCCCAGGCCAAGGGCAAGGCCGTGGTCAACCTGGTCCGGCTGCAAGACGGCGAGAAGATAGCCGCCTTCGTGGCCTGCCGTGATTTCGAGAGCAAGGGTTACATTGTCCTCGCCACTCGCAAGGGTGTCATCAAGAAGACCGAACTCGCTTCGTTCTCGAACCCGCGGCCCGGCGGGATCATCGCTTTAGGCGTCGAGGACGACGATGCGCTCATCGACGCGATGCAGACCACCGGATCCGATCAGTTGCTGCTCAGCACGCGCGGAGGCATGGCCATCCGGTTCGAGGAAACCGATGTGCGGCCCATGGGGCGCACCGCCTATGGAGTCAAAGGCATCGACCTCGACGAGGGCGACGCCGTGGTATCCCTCGAAGTGGTTCGAGACGGCGGCAAAGTGCTGACCGTTTGTGAGAACGGGTTCGGGAAAACCACCCCGATCGAAGAGCACCGCATCCAGGGTCGAGGCGGCAAGGGCATCATCAATATCAAGACCGAAGGCCGCAACGGCGCGGTCATCGGCGTCCAGTTCATCAGCGGCGATGAAGGCGTGATGCTCATCACCGGCAAGGGTATGATCATCCGGACGCGATCCTCCGAAATCTCGACGATGGGCCGGAACACGCAGGGCGTGCGCTTGATCCAGACCGACGATGGCGACCAGCTCGTTTCCATCGCACGTCTCGCCGAGAAGGAAGAGGGTGCGGAGACAACGGACACGGCCGACGCCGAGGCCCCAACAGACACGCCAGGGAGTGAATCATGAAACAGTCCTACACCGGTTTCGCCGCCATCGCGGTAGCCGCTTTCACCATCGCGTGCGGCAATCAGGAAACCCAGGTCATCGAGAATTTCTTTCGCGCGGTCAAGGCGAAGGACAACCAGACCGTGACCAGCTTCTCCATGGTCCAGTTCGACCAGGACGTGAAGAGCTGGAAGGTGAAGAGCGTCGGCGAGGAGCAGCGCTCGCCTGCGCCGCTTAGCGGCCTCGCGGCCGCCTTGAAATCCGCCGACGAAGCTGCGGCCCAGAACAAGAAGGACGCGGGGGCCTACTTCAACGCCCACCCGCTTGAAGTCGACAAGGTGAAACCGCTCGTCGAAAGCGGCGGCGCCGTTCCCAAGAACCTCCAGAAGACCGCCGAAGACTGGAAGCGATTCAACGACGCCGACAAAGAGCTCAAAGCGAAGGCCGCCGCAGCCAAGCAGGCCTATGAGCGCGAAAAGCGTCTCGTGACCATGTCGACCGGCCAGGCCGGCGTATCGGATTCCCTCCAGGGTGATCTCATCACCAAGGTTGCGCAGGTTGAAGTCGAGGCCGGAGGCGATGTGAAAACCTACGCCATTCAGCTCCGCAAGTACGACGTGGCTCCCGCCGGACAAACCGCGAAGATCATGAGCCGCTGGCTCATCCAGTCGATCACCCCCCAATAAACCGGGGCGGAGTTCAGGCCGGCTTCAGGCCTGCGAATTTCGCGAGTAGCCGGGTCGCACCCCGGCCGGGAAAAGACACCGTGAGTTTGGCGTCTTCCCCAGCACCCTCCACGCGAAGGATCGTTCCGTAACCGAAGCGGTCATGAACCACGCCTTGCCCTGCCCGAAAGCGCATCGTGCGCGGAGGGTCGTCGCTTGAGGCCGGTACCGAGGTTCGTGTTTGTGCCCCGCGCGAGACCGGGGCCGGGCCGTCGAAACACTCCGGGGGGATCTCCGAAAGAAAACGGCTCGGCAGCGTGACCCGTCGGTCGCCAAAGTACGAGCGTTCGCGCGCCCGGGTCAGGACAAGACGGTTCTTCGCGCGAGTCATGCCGACGTAGCAAAGTCGGCGTTCCTCCTCCATCTGGCCGGGATCTTGAACCGCGCGCATGTGCGGAATCAGCCCCTCCTCCATCCCTACGAGGAAGACCGTATCGAATTCGAGGCCCTTCGCGGCGTGGAGCGTCATCAGGAGAACCGGCGCGTCATCTTTTATCGAATCGGCGTCCCCGAGCAGGAAAGTCCGATCGAGGAACTCGCGGAGGGCAAGACCCTCCCGCTCCTCGAAATCTGTGGCGGCCATCCGGAGTTCCTTGAGGTTTTGAAGACGGTCCTCGCGAACCGGCGAGGGCTCTTGATCGATGAGTTCTTCGTAGCCCGTTTTCTCGATCACCAGGTCGACCAGTGCGCCGGGACCGGTGGACAACTGCGCTTCCGTCAGTTCATTGACGAGCGACACGAACCGCGACAAAGCGGCGCGCGTGCGCGTCGGCAAACCCTCGCGGGCCAGCACGGCCTTGAGCCCAGACCACAAGGACCCACGGTCTTCCTGCGCCGCCATGGTGATGGAGGCAAGGGTTTGCTCTCCCACGCCTCGTGGCGGAACATTGACCACACGCCGGAATGCCGAGTCGTCGTCGGGATTCAGAGCGAGACGAAGGTAGGAGACCACATCGCGAATCTCCCGGCGGGCGTAAAACCCGACCGCGCCCACGATCTGATACCGGATCCGCGCCGATGCGAAAGCTTCTTCAAGAGCGCGGCTTTGCGCGTTCATGCGATAAAGGCAAGCGATGCGCAGGCCATCCCCGTTTCGCTGGATGTCTGTGGCCACCTTGAGCGCCTCTTCGTATTCGTCTCTCGCCACCAGGTTCTCGACGTGCCGTCCGCCCGGGCGCATGGCCTTGAGGGTTTTGCCGATCCGGTTCTCGTTCTTCACCACCAGACCGGAGGCGGCGTCGAGAATGGCCTGGGTCGAGCGGTAGTTCTCCTCGAGCCGAAGGATCGAAGCACCAGGGAAATCCCGCTCGAACTCGAGGATGTTCCGGATGTCGGCGCCGCGCCACGAATAGATCGACTGATCCTCGTCCCCCACCACGGTGATGTTCTTGTGGGCGGAGGCGAGGGCGCGGACAATCCGATACTGAAGCCGGTTCGTGTCCTGATATTCGTCGACCAGGATGTGGCGGAAGGCGAGTCGCTGATCCCGCTCGAGCACATCGCTCTCTTCGAGAAGGCGCGCGGTGAGGGCGAGGAGATCATCGAAATCAACCGCCTTCGCCGAACGCAGGCCGGAGGTGTACCGGCCCGCCAGTTCGTTCAGGACCTCGATGCGGTAGTCGCGCACATCGGCCTCCGAATAGGGGCGGCCGTTCTTCTGCATCGACAGCAGCGACAACACCCGTCTCGGCGCGTACGTCTTGTCGGAAAGACCCATCGATGCGATGGCCCGCTTCACCATGGACAAAGACTCATCCTGGTCGTAGATCACGAAGTCTTTCGAGAGGCCCGCGTCTTCCGGGTGCCTCCGAAGAATTCTCACGCACAGGGCGTGGAAGGTCATGATCCAGGCGTATTTCGTCTCGGGCCCAAGGCGCTCTTCGATGCGACGACGCATCTCGTCGGCGGCCTTGTTCGTAAACGTGACGGCCAGAATTTCTCTTGGATCCACCCCGAGTTCCGACACGAGGTAGGAGACGCGCTCGGTGATCACGCGCGTCTTGCCGCTGCCCGCTCCTGCCAGGATGAGGGCGGGACCATGGGCCGCGCGTACCGCGGCGATTTGCTCCGCGCTGAGCGAGCTACTCAACCGTCACGGACTTCGCGAGATTCCGCGGCTGATCGACATCTCGACCCGCCCGCAGCGCTACGTGATAGGCGAGAAGCTGCAGGGGGATGACGGTGACGAAAGGAGAGAAAATCTCGCTGACGCCAAGCACGTCGACTTCAACGCCCGGCACCTCGATGATGATGTCGTCCTTGCCCAGGATCCGGCGCACGTGATCGTCGCCGCTGTTGATCACCGCTACCACCCGCCCGCCGCGCGCCTTCACCTCCTGGACGTTCGATAGGATCTTCTCGTAGCCGCGGCCTCTGGGAATCAGGGCGACTACGGGCAGGGTTTCGTCGATCAGTGCGATAGGACCGTGCTTCATCTCGCCCGCGGGGTACCCCTCGGCATGGATGTACGAGATTTCCTTGAGCTTCAGGGCGCCCTCAAGCGCAATCGGATACTGCACCCCGCGCCCGAGGAACAGGAAGTCCGAGGCCTTGAACAGTCCCTTCGAAATGTCTTCAACGAGCGTTGCGCAGCCAAGCGCGTGGTCCATGAGTTGCGGGACACGGGCGAGGGAGGCGAGAAGGTTGCGACCAGCCGCCGCGGAAAGGGCGCCCTTGCGGCGCCCCAGGAAGATCGCGAGGAGCGCGATCGCAGCCACCTGAGACGTGAACGCCTTCGTCGAGGCGACGCCGATCTCGGGCCCGGCGTGAGTGAGAAGGGCGCCGTCGGCTTCGCGGGTCACCTGAGACCCGGCGACGTTCGTGATGGCGATGACCGAGGCGCCGCGCGAACGCGCTTCCCGCATCGCGGCCAGGGTGTCGGCGGTTTCACCACTCTGGCTGATCGCGATCGCGAGCGTGCCTTTCGAAACCACCGGGTCGCGATAGCGGTACTCGCTCGCGTAGTCGGTACTCGCGGGGATCCCCGCAAGCTGCTCCATGAAGAACTGGCCGATAAGTCCCGCGTGCCAGCTCGTGCCGCAGGCGAGGAACTGTATGCGTTCCGCCTTCTCAATCGCCTCGATTCCGGCAGGACCGATCTCGTCGAGCCGGACGTCGCCCGAATCGAGACTCATGCGGCCGAGGAGCGTATCTCGAACCGCGCGGGGCTGTTCGTGGATCTCCTTGAGCATGAAGTGGCGATAGCCGCCCTTCTCCGCCTGCACCGGATCCCAGGAAATGACTTCCTCTTTGAACGGCACGGCCTTGCCCTGAGCGTCGACGATCTTCATCGAACCCGCTTCGATCACCGCGAACGCGCGTTCCGGGACGAAAACGAAACGACGCGTGTGAGCGAGAAGGGCCTGCACATCCGACGCGAAGAAGTGCTCGCCGTCGCCGAGCCCGATCACGAGCGGCGGCCCGAGCCGCGTGGCGATGAGCCGGTTCGGCTCGTCCATGTGCATCAGGACGAGGGAATAAATCCCGCGAAGCTCGCCGGTCGCGCGAGCCACCGCACGCTCGAGAGAGCCTTCGTAGTAAGAGGCCACCAGATGCGCCACCACTTCGGTGTCCGTCTCGGTCTCAAAGCGAACCCCGTCTTTGACGAGGCGCTCCTTGAGCTCCATGTAGTTTTCGATG
>JAYUUU010000524.1:0-3558 GCA_043754395.1 Vicinamibacteria bacterium | reverse complement strand
CATGTTCTTTTCCTCTTCCAAGACGAAGTTGCCGTCGCCCGAGGCAGCCCTCCCCGGCCGCGACGAGGAGATGGCGGTCCCGCCCTCCCACCACGTTCTCAAAACGCCCCTCCGCGGGCCGTTTCCTGCCGGCATGGAGCAGGCGGTCTTCGGCCTCGGCTGCTTCTGGGGCGCCGAGAAGCAGTTCTGGAAGATCAAGGGTGTCTTCACCACCGCGGTTGGCTACGCCGCGGGCTTCACGAAGAATCCGACGTATCGCGAGGTCTGCTCCGGACGCACCGGCCATAACGAGGTCGTGCTTGTCGTGTTCGATCCGTTGGTGGTGAGCTACGCGACTCTGGTCAAAGTGTTCTTCGAGTCCCACGACCCGACCCAGGGCATGCGACAAGGGAACGATGTCGGTACGCAGTATCGCTCCGGGATCTACGCCTTCTCCCCAGAGCAGCGCGGCTTCGCCGAGTCAGCGAAGGCCGCCTATTCCGAGGCTCTAACGCAAGCGGGGAAGGGGGAGGCCACGACCGAGATCATCGACGCGCCGCCTTTCTATTACGCTGAGGACTATCACCAGCAGTATCTGTCGAAAAATCCAGACGGCTACTGCGGTTTGGGCGGCACCGGCGTTTCCTGTCCGCTGCCGGTCCGATAAGGGTTGCCCACAAAATGACAAGGGCGACCCGAAGGTCGCCCTTGTCGTTAAATGGGAAGAGACGCGGCGGTTCTAGAAGCTCGCCGGGGTGCAGCTGTAGGCGCCTAATACCGACGGCGTGCGGTCAGCGACCAGGACGTCCACATGCTGGGACCTGTCGTTCGTGTTCTTGACCCGGATCTCGTCGTGGCCGAGGGCCTCGGAGCAGATGCCCGTTCGTTCGGTCAGTCGTTTTGCCAGGATCGGGAGGTATTGAAGGTTGTCGCGAACGTCTCCGTTCCCCTGGAACAACTCCGGGCGGTTGCGCCGCAGGTCGTCCTGGGCTTCTTCGATCTGGGTCCGGAATTCAACGCTTCCGCCGGCCCTGCAGCAAGTGGCATCGCAGTTCGGCAGACGCGGAGGAAGCGTGCAACTGAGCAGGTTCGCGTTCGGTGTAGGGGTCGGCGCGGGTGTGGCCGTGGGCGTCGCGGTGGGAGTCGCAACGGGGGTCGGTGTAGCCGAGGGCCCACCACTCGTGACGTCACCGATTCCGTCGCCACAACCGGCCATCATCACTGCGAGGGCTAAAGTCGCCCCAAAAGCTGTCTTTTTCATGGTAGGCAAGCCTCCTTCTGGTTTGAAGTCGCTTGGAAACCTTTACGGCGGTCCCAAGTTCCCTCGCTGAGGCGCGGACTATACCCCGTCTACCGGTGGCGTGGAAAGCCCTAAAGACCCGGAGATCTTGGGGCTAACGGAGATGACCAACCTTCGATTGGATAAAGGCGCGCAGGCGTTTGAACTCCGCCACGTCGGCCCGGCCCAGTGCGGCGATGGCTTCGTCGGCCTTCCCCGCGAGAGTCTCGTGACCCTCACCGCGAAGCTCTTTCGCCGCGAGGTTCATCTTCTCCGCGATGCGGTCCAAGGAGCCCACCTCGGTGGCGTTCAAGGTCGCGAGAATCCGGTCGAGGGCAGTGGTCATGGGGGAGGGGAATCTATCAGTCCCGTTTGGGCGTCGTGATAGCGTCCGCAAGGCGTCCAGGGCGCGCGGCTTTTGGCCGCGGCCCCTGTGATCAAAACGGAAAAGCGAGGAAACCTTGTCGAACGAGTTCGATCTCACGGTAATTGGCAGCGGCCCGGGCGGCTACGTCGGGGCGATCCGCGCCGCGCAATTAGGCCTCAAGGTCGCGGTTGTCGAGCGGGACCCGAAGGGTGCGGGGGGGACATGCCTCCAGCGCGGCTGCATCCCCACCAAAGCCCTGCTGCACACCGCCGATCTCTACGAGGACCTGAAGAACGGGAAGGACTTCGGAATCCTGGCCGAGAATGTGGGCATCGACTTCACCGCCCTTATGTCCCGCAAAAGCCGGATCGTGACCCGGCTGTCCAAAGGTATCGAAGGCTATCTTTTCAAGAAGAACAAGATCACGTTCGTGAAGGGACAGGGGCGCATCGAGAACCCGCACAGTGTCCTCGTCACCGGTGAGGCCGGTGCGCAGCGGATCCCCACGAAGAACATCATGCTGGCGACGGGTTCGAAGCCGCGCAGCCTTCCAAACATCGCGATCGATGGCCAGCGGATCATCACCTCCGACGAGATCCTCGAACTGAAGGAGATGCCGAAGAGCCTGATCGTCATCGGCGCCGGCGCGGTGGGCGTCGAGTTCGCTTCGATCTTCGGCCGTTTCGGAACCGCGGTCACGGTCATCGAGATGATGCCGCGCATCCTGCCGATCGAGGATGAGGAGATCTCGAAGGAAGCGGAAAAGCACCTCGCAAGGCACATGACCTTCCTGACCGGTGCGCGCACCGAGTCGGCCACGGTGATCCAGGGCGGGGTTCAGGTGGAAGTGACGCTCGCTTCGGGCGAAAAGAAGACCCTTATTGCCGAGTTGCTCCTCGTGGCCACGGGCCGCGGACCGGTTTCGGACGGCCTTGGTCTTGAGGCCACGCGCGTTCGCATGGAGCGTGGCTTCGTGCGCGTGAACAACCGCTACGAGACCGACGAGCCCGGCATCCACGCGATTGGCGACCTCATCACGGTTGACGGCAAACCGCATGCGCAGTTGGCGCACGTCGCCTCGGCCGAAGGTATCCGCGTCGCGGAGAAACTCGCGGGCAAGCACTTCGACCCGATCGACTACGACCGAGTGCCCGGAGCGACCTACTGCAACCCCGAAGTCGCAAGCGTCGGCCTCACCGAAGCCGAGGCGCGAAAGCGCGGTTATGACGTGGTGGTCGGCAAGTTCAACTTCGGCAACCTGGCGAAGCCCCGCATCCTCGGCCACGACCACGGCTTCGTCAAGGTGGTGTCGGAGAAGAAGTACGACCAGGTCCTCGGCATCCACATGGTGGGACCGCACGCCACCGACCTCATCTCGGAAGCCTGCATGGCCCTGCAGCTCGAGACGACCACGGAAGAGATTGCGAAGACGATTCACCCGCACCCGACCCTGGGTGAGGCGATGATGCAGGCCGCCGAGTCGGTCTACGGGATGGCCATCGACGCATAGGGGCGGCGCGGACTTCGCGGTCGGAACGGGAGATCGCGCTAGGCCCCGGCTTCCGCCGGGGTGACGAGAGGTCCAATTGGCTTCGTGGTGGAGCGTCCGGTGTGTACGGGGTTTCGGGGCACGCGCAGCGTGCCCCTACGGCAATATCCACGACTACATTCACGTCCACGTCCACGATGCGTGACGATCAATCGTTGACGTCGTCTCGTTCGACCGCTCGTTCACGTCAACGTAGCCGGGCACCGTGGACATTCCCACCTATCCGCCTATTGGACACTCTCGTCACCCCCGCGCAGCACAGTCCGTTTGCGAGCGGAGGCGGGGGCCTAGCAGGGTGCTGAAAAACCTCGGTCGCCCAACCGGCGTTCCGAACAATCTCGCGATTCGCCAGCGAATAGCGGTTAGTGGATCCCGGCTTTCGCC
>JAYUUU010000523.1:0-2318 GCA_043754395.1 Vicinamibacteria bacterium | reverse complement strand
GGGCGATGCCTACCTCGTGATGGAATACGTGGAAGGCGAAAGTCTGGCCGAGCGGATCAAAAGGCAGGGAAAGCTGCCCATCGAAGAAGCGATCCTGATTGCCGACCAGATCACGGAGGCTTTGGAGGCGGCGTCCTTGAAGGGGATTGTTCACCGTGACGTCAAGGCCGCCAACGTTCTGATCGATGCGCGCGGTGCCGCTCGCGTAGGGGACTTTGGCCTTGCAAAGACGGTAGCCGTCGCGGAAGAGACGCCCCTGACTCGCGCCGGACTGATCGTGGGCACGCCCGACTACATGTCGCCTGAGCAAGCGCGCGGAGAGGCGGTCGACCTCCGCAGCGACATCTATTCGCTCGGTGTCGTTCTCTACGAAATGCTGGGAGGCGTGCGCCCCTTTGGTGGCTCGACGCCAGTGGCCATCGTCGCCCACCATCTCCATACCCAGCCTCCTCCGCTCAAGGACCTGCGTCCGGACGCGCCCACAAAACTGCTGCGGCTCGTCGAAGGGATGATGGAAAAAGACCCCGAACGTCGACCTCAGTCGTACGCCGACTTGCGCCGAGGTCTTGGAGAGTGGTCCGAGCCGGCGACGTCCTGGACCTCCGGGTCCCCATTCCGCGGCCTCTCCGCCTTCGAGTTCGAGCACGCCGCGATCTACTTCGGCCGCTCTCGCGCTGTCGATGAGGTCATGAACGGCCTGAAGGAGCAGGCCGCGCAGGGGCGCGCGTTCGTGCTGGTGCTGGGTATGAGCGGCAGCGGTAAATCGTCTCTCATCCGCGCAGGCGTAGTGCCCCGTCTCGTCGAAGAGGGATCAGTCGAAGGGGTTACCTGGAGACGCGCAGTGCTCCGGCCCGCGGAGGCGCCGGGCGACTTGTTCGATGGTCTGGCCGCGGCGCTGCTCCACCCGGAAGCACTTCCGGAGTTGTCCGCGGACCGGACCACCGCCAAGGAGCTGGGGCGACTTTTGCGCGAGAACCCCAAGGGGGCAGCACTCATCGTGAGGGGCGGCCTGAGCCACGCCGCCGCCGAGAAGAAGAGAGCCGAGGGACAAAGGGAGCAGCCGGACGTGCGACTCATCCTTGCCGTCGATCAGTTGGAGGAGATGTTCACCCTCGAGCGGAGTTCCGTTGATGAACATCGCGCGTTCATCGATGCCCTCTCCTCGCTTGCACGCAGTGGCCGGGTGTGGGTTCTGGCGACGTTGCGGAGCGATTTCTACGGTCGTTGCGAGGGCCTGCCGGAGCTCATGGCGATGAAGCAAGGCGCCGGTCAATACCATCTCCAGCCCCCGACGGCCGCTGAAGTGGCGCAGATGATCCGCCTTCCCGCGCGCGCGGCGAGTCTGCGCTTCGAGCAGGATAAGACCACTCAGGCGGGTCTGGACGAGGTGCTCCGCGACGCCGCCATCGAGCAGGTCGGACACCTCCCCCTGCTCGAGTTCGCACTCGATGAACTGTATCGGCAACGAACCCCCGAGGGACTCCTCACGCACTCGGCCTACACAAACATGGGAGGCGTCGAAGGCGCCCTCATCAAACGCGCGGAAGAGGTGTTCGCCTCGCTCTCGAGCGGGCAGCAAGCAGCCTTGCCCGAAGTTTTCGGGGCGCTCGCTCGTGTCGGTGTCGACAATGAGGCGGTGTTCACCCGGCGGTATGCGGCCATTGACGCCTTCGAGGGTGCGGACGCTCGCGCGCTCGTCGATGCCTTCGTGACTTCCAGACTCTTCGTGGCGGATCGAGGGGAGGGTGGACGCGCGGTGGTGTCGATCGCGCATGAGGCGCTGCTTCGCTCCTGGCCTCGGCTGCGTGAATGGCTTTACGACAACCGGGAGCTGCTGCGTGTGCGCGGCCGTCTGAGTGCGGCGGCCGGGTTGTGGGCGGAGAAGGGCCGGTCGAAAGACTTGCTCCTCGCCGAAGGAAAACCGCTGGAGGAGGCCCTGCCCCTTCTTGGGGCGCGCGGGTTCGACCTATCGGCGGACGAGCGCCAGTTTCTGGTCGCCTCGGAGACCCGTGTCCGGCGGCTCCTTAAGGCCCGTCGGCTCATGAACATGAACAGCGTCGCCTTGTTGGTGGTTAGCGCGTTGCTTGTGGGGCTCTATCGCTGGAAGATGATCCCGACTTTTGCGTTGGCGGCGGCGAGCACCGGCCAGGCGTTGCCGCTCCTCACTCTTCTCACCATTTGGGCTTCCAACCTATTGGTGGATCCCCGTTTCCTCTTGCCGATGCTGGCCGCGATGGCGGTGCTGTATCGCTTCCGAAAGCGCGTCCAGGTGCCGGAGTTCATCAGCTCGGGAATGGCTCTGGCGATCGGCACCAGCG
>JAYUUU010000522.1:0-4674 GCA_043754395.1 Vicinamibacteria bacterium | reverse complement strand
GCGGTTGGCGCCAAGGGCGATCGCCTCGCTCAGGCCGGAGCCCGAGATCGCTGAGGCTTCCGCGATACGGTGGACCTCGCCGCCGAAAGCCCCTTGTTTCGGCAGGCGCACTCTGCGGGGTGAGGAGAGAGGTGCGGTGTGGAAGGCGGTCGCGACCACGTCGTAGAGGAGCGGGGCGGTCGTGGCATCGCGCAGGTCTAGGGGTTCTTCACGCTCGGAGTTCCGGTACGCCGTTGTGTCTGATCCTTGGGCTACGAGTCTCAGCACCAGAGGCCTTCGAGCGTCGAGGTTCGCGGCTCGCAGAACCAGGCCGCGGAAACCGGGCTGGCCCGCATTCTCGCCGACGAGTGCCGCGAAGTGACGCCCGACCTCGCCAGTCTCGGGGGCCTTCTCGTTGAGGGCCGGACCGCGGGCGACTTCCCAAAGCCTGCGTGCGATCTCGTTCTGAATTCCGGAAAGATCGAAAGCACTCTCGAGATGCTCGCCGAGGCGCCTTCTCGAGATCTTCATGAGCCGCGCACCTCCGAGCAGAACGAAAAGGAAGGCGAGGAAAGTGGGGGCGGCGAGCGCGTAGACGAAGAAGAGGCGAAGGCCGGGTGCGAAAGCGGCCAGGGTCTGGGTCAGGCTTTCCATGAAACCGGGCCGGGCGAAATCGACGGCCAGGAACACGGGCAGGAAAAGGCCCAGCAGCAGAGCGATCAGCGCGGGCACGAGGAACGCGGAGAGGCCGACGAGCCCGAGGGAACGCAGGAAACGAAGCGTCGAGCGCAGTTCGAAAACTTTGCTCGTCGTGATCCAACGCCAGAGGCCTTTGTCGCCGTAAAGCGCAGACCCGGACGCAGCCGCGCCAAACGCCGCGGCGAGCACGCCCACGCCCGACCCCACCATGAAATCGATCCTGACCCCGGCCTCGTCGAGCGCTTTTAGAACCCCCGCGTGGTAGGCCCCTGACGCACCGCTCCCCGTGAAGACCACGGCCGTGCGGTGTCCCAGGAGGGGTTCCTTCATGCTGGCCGATTATGCGTCATTTCGCCATCATCAAGGGCGTTGTGGATGCCCCGGAGTAACCGGTTGAGAGCCGGGGAGCCTGCAAGGCGTTCCTAAAGTGGATCAGCGCGGGTCGTGGATCGTGGAGAGCTTCAGGATTTCCACATAGCGGGTTCCCTTGGGAACGCGGACTTCCACCACTTCGCCGAGCTTCTTGTTCAAAAGGCAGCGGCCGATGGGAGAGGAGGGCGAGATGCGGCCCTTCTCGGGGTCGCTTTCCTCGCTGGTCACGATTTCGTAGGTCGCCTCTTCGCCGGTGTCCTCGTCGCGCACGAAAACCGTGGAACCAAGGCCAACCTTGTCCTTCGGGATGTTGTCCAGGTTCATCATCGACAGCCCGGCGAGCCGGCCTTGAAGCTGGGCGATCCGCGCCTGGAGGAAGGTCTGACGCTCCTTGGCCGCCTTGTACTCGGCGTTTTCCCGGAGGTCGCCCCATTCGCGCGCGCGCTGAATCTCCTTCGGAAGTTCGACCTTGAGCTCGTGCTCGGCGATTCGAATGTCTTCCTCGAGTTTCTTTTTCGCTTCCATCATGGGTCGACTTCTCTTCCGTTTGTGTTTTGAGTGAGCGATGCGGCCATTCTGGCGTCAGTTTCGACGAGCGCCGGTGCACCGCCGTGGCCTCTTCGGACCTTTGTTGAGGCAGGGGCTCCGGTGAGACGGCCCCAAGGCTCCAAGAAGCCACGATGTTAGCATCGCCTCTCGGTTCGCCTCCCGGTCCGGAGGCCCTTGAAACTTCCTCCGAGGCAGGCCTGCCCTTGTCGATTCCTTCTCCGAAACGGATCTCAGGCCGCGACAATCCGGAGTTCAAGCGGTTCCTCGCGGTGCGCGCGCGGAAGAATCCAGACCTCATGCTGGTCGAGGGTCCGAAGCTTCTCGAAGAGGCGGTGCGATCGAAGCTGACCCTTGATGTGGTCGCCTTCGATGATCATGTCGTGAGCGTGTCGGATGGCCCTCTCCCCGCCTGCGCCCCACGCCTGTGGGTGCAATTCGCGGGGACCCTCATGAAGAGCTTGTCGGACGTCTCGACCCATCAGGGAATCCTGACCCTCGTCGAGCGGCCCCGCTTCGGACGCGACTGGCTTACGAAGAAGGACGCGTTCCTCCTTGTCCTCGATGGCCTTCAGGACCCGGGGAACGTGGGCACGCTCCTGCGCACCGCCGAGGCCGCCGGAATAACGGGCGTGCTTCTCACTCGCGGATGCGCGGACCCTCTGTCTCCGAAGGCGCTTCGAGCGTCCGCGGGATCGGCCTTCCGCCTCCCGCACATCCCCGATCTGTCTCCCGAGGGGCTTCTCTCTCTTCTGCCCAAAGGCATGCGCCTCGCTGCCGCCGTGGCCGACCCGAAAGCGGTGTCGGCGTTTGGCGAGACGCCGTTTGCGCCCCCGATAGCCCTGGCTCTCGGATCGGAGGGATCAGGCTTGAGCCGGCAGATCGAGACCGCCGCGTCCGTGCGAATCCGAGTCCCGAGCGCCGCTAAAGTCGAAAGCCTGAACGTCGCCGCTGCGGGCGCCGTCTTGATGTTCGAAATCGCCCGCCGCGCGGGTAGATTGGCGTGACCTCAACTAAAACAACTTCTGAAAGTCCGGCCGCAGGAAAATCTCTCGCCCCTGTGTCTCGATGTGTCCGTTCTCTTCGAGATCGCGCATCATGCGCGTCACCGTCTCGCGTGACGAGCCGATGCGGTGAGCGATGTCCATGTGGGTGGGCCGGCGGACAACCACGCGTCCATCCTTGAGCCGCTTTCCCTCTTCCTCCGCGAGTTCCTGAATCACGCGCGCGACCCGCCCGTAGACGTCGAGCAGGGCCAGCGTTGAAATCTGATGATTCGCTTTCCGCAACCGGCCGGCAAGAACCTGGATGAGGGACGTGCCCATCCCCGGATCCTGTTCGAGCGCGCGCATGAAGTCGTCGCGCTGGAGGGAGAGGAGTTCGCACTCTTCTTCGGCGATGACCGTGGCCGACCTCGGCTCCTGGTCGAGCAGCGCCATCTCTCCGAAGAAATCTCCTTCCGAAAGGACGGAGAGGGTGACCTCCTTGCCATCGTCTCCGAAGATCGCCACCTTCACTCGGCCGTGGAGGATCACGAAAAGCGAATCGCCGACTTCCTTCTCATGGAAGATGACGTCATCCTTCTTGTACCTCTTGCGGCGCGTGAGACGCAGGATGGAGTCGAGAGAGGCCTCCCCCAGGCGGGAGAAGAGAGGGACACTTTGGAGGAATTCGCGTTCAGTCATGGCAGCCGCTCAGCACCCAAGGATCGTACACCACCCGCGAGTGCCGCACGGTTTTCGCGGAATCAACGCTGCTTGGCGCGCTTCTGCTCGTAACTCGCGGTGATGATGGACGAAATGCCGCCCCGAACGCCGAACCGCCCCTCGAGCATCATGCTGCGGGGCTTGGTCACCGCCACGAGGTCGTCGAGGATCTTGTTGGTGACCGCCTCGTAGTAGATACCCTCGTTCCGGTAACCGCCGAGATACATCTTCAGGCTCTTGAGCTCGACGCAGAGTCGATCTGGAACGTAGCGCACGACGAGAGTCGCGAAATCGGGCTGGCCTGTCTTCGGGCACAACGCAGTGAACTCGGGGCAGGTGTGCTCGATGAGGTAATCCCTTCGAGGCGTCGGGTTCGGGAACGTTTCAAGTCGCTTTATGAGTTTTTCCAACGGATGAGCGCCTCCTTCAGGTCGCGTTCGATGTCGTCCTTGAGGGACTGGGGTTTGATGACCACGACGCGGGGCACGAAGCTCCGGATCCAGGCTTTGAGTTCGCGCGAGAGGGCCACATTTAGTGAGAGGTCGAACGAGCCGTCGGGCCGGTCGATGATCTGCTGCGACTGGTGCCACGTGCGGTCCTTGACGCTGTCCGCGAGTGCCGCGTCGAAACGCACGACCACTTCCTGGGCCTTGCCGCCTGCGATACCGAAAGCGCTCCGCGTGTGGGCTTCAATGTCCTGTTCGGTGGGCATCTCGAAAGTCACTTCGGTGAGAGCGATCCGTTCGATGCGCTCCACCGCGAAAGTGCGGACCTCGCCGTATTCCTCGACGCGGCCATAAAGATAGAGCCCGCCCTGGTAGTACACGACGCGATAGGGGTCAACCTCGTAACGCTTCGCGCGCTTCGAACTCGCGGAGTAGTACGACATCTCGACGCGGCGTTCGTGGAGGGTTGCGTCGACCAGGGTAGCGATGACGCCTTTCTTCGCGGAGTAATCCTTCGAGGGGAAGGGACGCGCGCCGAAAAGGTCCGAGATGCGCGCGAGATACCGTGTGCTCTTTTCCGGTAGGGCGGCCCGGATCTTGACGAACGCGGAGTCGAGATCGGCGGCGAAAGGCGCGCCCGAAAGGATCGTCATCAGGTGACGTCCGAAGTAGAGGGCGGCCATCTCCGACATGGTGAATGTGGCCTGCGCCTTCTGCGAATAACCCTCGAGCAGGCGCCAGACTTTCTTTCCGCCCTCGGTGTCGTCGTAGAGCGGAAAGCCCGCCTCCTGAAGCGCCTCGATGTCGCGCCTGATCGTGCGGAGCGCCACGTCGTGTTCTTCGGCCAGGGCCGCGGCCGTCACGTAGCGGCTTTTCTCAATCCGCTTGAGAATCTTCCACTGGCGGATGACTTCGGCGTTCCGCAT